>JBFHDT010000099.1:0-7255 GCA_041584575.1 Porticoccaceae bacterium | reverse complement strand
TCCTATAATCGCCACAACGCGATCCTCGAATACCAATTCCTCGATCGCACGCGCGGTTTTTGCCGTTTCGCCGGCGTTGTCGCGGACAAATACCTCGATAGCCAGTGCAATATTTCCCTGGCGCAGACAGACAAAACCGCTGGCTTTCAAGGTGTAAAGATAAGCGCGGATAACACCACTTGCATTATCCCAGTTGGCACTGTCAGTGTTAAGCGTACGCCAGTTATCCGGGAATCCGCCCTGAGCTGCAGCCTCGGCCAACACTTCATTGATAGTCGCGATGGCCTTTTCAAACTGGTTGGAATAGGCGTACATTTTGTATAAAGCCATCGAGACTTCCAGTTTGCCTGGCAGCATGGCTTTGGCGTCGAGGAGTAGTTGCTCGGTGCGCTTCCAGTCAGCGTAAACATCCAGTGGTTCGCGCAATAGTTTTTGCAGGGCAATGGGTATCACATCGCTGTTGCTTAGGGGAAGCTCATCAAAAAGATCGCGTAATAGCATGGTGATGACTCTCTCAATGTTTATTTCATCAAGGCAACACTTTTAACCTGGGCATAAACAATTTTGTCAGGCGATATATTAAGGGTATGTACTGAGCGGCGAGTAATGCGTGACAAGAGGTTCTGTCCGCCAACATCGCAGCGCACGAGCATTTGTGAAGGGTCGCGGTCAGGGTCGATGCTCATGACCCGCACGGGAAAACTATTACTAATACTGATTTGTTGCGGAGGTATTAACGCGAGGCTGACGTCGCGGGCGCAGACTCGCAAGCGGGCTTTATGGCCGATGGGCAAACCATTATACGATACGGAAACCTGGCCACCGTTAAAGGCGAGGCTAGTAAGATGAAACGCTTTATCGTGGCCGACAACACTGGCATTCAGCACGGCGGCAGCATCTTCAAAATGCGCAAGGGGTAATTGAGGGTCAGTAAGCAGGGTGTTGATTTCGCCAGCGGCCTGTACCTTGCCCTGATTTAAGAGGATGAGATAATCCGCGAGTTGTTGCACTTCCTGCGGTGAGTGGCTGACGTAGAGCACGGGAATATCCAGTGCCTGATACAAGCTTTCCAGATAGGGCAGAATATCGGCTTTGCCGGGTGTATCCAGGCTAGCCAGGGGCTCGTCCATCAACAGCAGTTGTGGGCTGGTGAGCAAGGCGCGGGCGATGGCTACACGCTGGCGCTGGCCGCCGGAAAGTTGACTGGGCTGGCGGTCGAGTAGTGTTTCCAGGCCGAGCCAGGCAACAACCTCATCAATCTTTATTTTGCGCTGGTCTTTGGCGATGCGTTGCCAACCGTATTCCATGTTTTTGCGCACATTCAAATGGGCAAACAGGCTGGCTTCCTGAAATACATAAGCGATGGGGCGGCGGTGAACGGGCCAGTATTGCTTCTCATCGTGCCAGCAAGTGCCTTTGAGATTAAAGTAACCCTGGTCAGGCTTTTCTAAACCGGCGATGCAGCGCAACAGCGTGGTTTTGCCGGAGCCTGACTGGCCGAATATTGCGCTGACACCCTTACCCGGTGCCGTAAAGCTGACATCGAGCTCAAAATCTTTACGTTTTAGGCGGAAGCTTGCTTCGATGGTATGAGAGTTTGCGCCGGGGTTTTCGCTCACTCACAGACCTCCTTTAAACGTGTTTAGAATAAACATGTGTAAATTAAACATGGCTAGCTGGACGCTGAGCCGTCCGCCAGTAAAGTGTGAGCAGGACGATAAAGGAAAACACCAGCATACCAGCGGCGAGTACATGGGCTTTGTCGTATTCGTAAGCTTCGACGTGATCGAAAATCGCCATCGAGAGCACCTGGGTTTCCCCGGGAATATTGCCGCCGATCATCAATACCACGCCAAACTCGCCCAGCGTGTGGGCAAAGCCTAGCACCGCGCCAGTTATCAAGCCGGGTTTGGCTAAGGGCAGGGCGACGCTGATAAAACGATCCCAGGGCGATGCCCGCAGCGTGGCGGCGACTTCTAGCGGGCGCCTGCCGATAGCAGCAAAAGCATTTTGAATGGGTTGCACTGCAAAGGGCAGGGAGTAAATCACCGAAGCTATAACAAGACCTGTAAAGGTGAAGGGTAATACGCCAATGCCGAGGCTCTCGGTAAATTGACCGACCCACCCTCGGGGGCCGAGTAATAATAATAAATAAAATCCCAATACCGTCGGCGGTAGTACCAGCGGTAGTGCAACCAACGCATTGATTACTTGTCGATAACGCCAGCGAGTATTAGCCAACCACCATGCCAACGGCGTGGCAATACACAGTAATAGCAGGGTAGTGATCGTCGCGAGGCGCAAGGTTAGCCAGATGGGTTGGGCGTCAAATTGAGTAAAGTCCATGGGAGCTATTTTGTCAGCTTTTCGTCATCTTTGTTAGCGCGAGGGTTTGTCTCAGTGAGAGTATTACCATTGAGATAACCATTGGCTTCAATGATCGCGGTGGCTTGAGGAGATTTCAGGAAAGCGAGAAAAGCGTCGGCGGCGATATTGTCCTTCCCTTTATTCAGCTTTACTGCGGCTTGTTTAATGGGCGTGTACAAAGCAGGGGATATTAACCAAAAGGAACCGCGATTAGCCTCAGACAGGGCGAGAACCTGAGCACGTGCAATAAATCCCAGCTGCGCATTATCCGACACCACGAACTGGAAGACCTGGGCGACATTTTGCCCGATGACAAGACTGCCTTTAGTGGCTTCGGTGATATCCAGCGCGGCCAGGGTTTCGACAGCCGCTACACCGTAAGGGGCCGTTTTAGGATTGGCCAGCGCAATGCGCTTGATGCCTTTTTCAGACCACTTCCCATTGCTCAAAACCTTGCCTTCATCATCAATGAGATCAGCGTTACGACTCCACAAGGTTAATTGACCAATAGCATAGGTGAAAACACTGTTGTTAACCGCTAGGCCTTCATCTATTAATTGTTGGGGGCGTACGTTGTCTGCGGAGAGAAAAACATCAAAGGGTGCGCCGTTATGGATTTGGGCGTAAAGCGTGCCGGTGGAGGCGAGGCTGGCAGTTAAGCGGTGGCCGGTTTTGTCCTCAAATACAGGTTTTAATTGTTTAATTGCGCTTGCGAAGTTAGCAGCAACAGCCGCTGTGACTTGTTCTGCGTGAGTAGCGCTATTTAGACAGAGCCCGAGAATTAAACCTGCGTACAGTCGAAGGAGACACCTTTTCGGAGCTGATGAGCCGAATATAAAGGGGGGGGTAAATAATGCAATGTAATTTAGCTGTTGGGTCATTGTTAGTCCGGAAGTTGGCTGTTTGAGGTTTCAATGTCGATACTTCGGCTTAGCGTTTAAAGTCAGGATCCAAAGTAAAAGTTCAGGCAAACGTTAGGGTTAAGGTAATGGACCGGTGCTTTGTTCCTATATACATGATCAATTATGCTGGATAACGATGTCAGCAAACAGCCACAACACTTGCGCTAAGGTCATCGGGCCAACAGCCAACGGGCGGGCCTAGCAATGCTTCTTCGTTCTGGCTTTCAAAGCGAACCAAAAACAGAATCTGCTTCGGCTGTTGCTCAAGGTGCCCAATGTTGACGATAACACCACGAGAGCCTGCTGGTGCGAGTACCTCATCTTCACCATGTTCGGGAAGACTACCATCGTTGTAAATCGCGTGAGCCGCGTAAACGATATCGCCCTGTTGTAGATTTTCGATGCTAATAACATGTTCCTCTACACGTTTATTATCTACCTTTTTACTGAAGGCGCTGTCTACGTTGATGCTCATTTCTTTCGTTTTATTACTCATTAGTTTTCTCTCTATGTCCTATCTATGATTGTAATAAAGCTGACAAATCTCACTCATTGTTAGTTCACACCTACTTTGAACTCTCTTTGTTAACGCTCAATAAATGCCTGTTTTACAGTGGTTTAGAGCTAACTTAAATATTGGCACAAGCGTTGCAATCTCTAAGTTAAGTCAAGCATAAGCTGAACAGATACCGCCCAAAGCCAATTTCAAGTTCTATTTATAGGCGTTGCAAGGTTCTTGCCAGTAAAAAAATTTTACAGCGACATCAACAGAGATTGTGCAAGCGGAGATAGAGTAATGATTAATTTAACCAGTAGTGCCGCAACAGCGGTTAACCGCTTTATCGAGTCATCAAGTAAGCCCATTGCGGGATTGCGAATTAAGGTCGATGGCGGTGGTTGTTCCGGATTTCAGTATGGCATGAAGTTAGAGGAAAACGTCGGGAAAGACGACCAGGTGATTGAGGTGTCAGGTTTAACGATGTTGGTTGATGAACTGAGCTTCCCTTTGTTAGAAGGTATTACCATCGACTATGTCGAAACCATGGAATCCAGCGGGTTTAAATTCGAAAACCCAAATGCAAAGAATAGTTGTGGTTGCGGAAAATCATTCTCCAGCTAATGACTTTGGTACCGCACTATTTATTTGATAGCTTCTTATTTTCACACGCCGTTTTAATTATTTATATTTATTGATTGGTAGGCATTTATTAGCTTGCCAAGACTCAGGAGACTAAAGCCATGTGGGATTATTCAGAAAAAGTTAAGGAACATTTTTTTAGTCCAAGGAACGCAGGCGCGGTAGAAGGCGCAAATGCAGTAGGTGATGTCGGTTCTTTGAGTTGCGGCGATGCATTGCGCCTGACACTAAAAGTTGAACCCGAAACTGAAATTATCCTGGATGCAGGATTTCAAACTTTCGGCTGTGGTTCGGCGATAGCCTCATCATCCGCTTTAACAGAAATGGTTAAAGGGCTGACTGTCGAGCAATCATTGGAAATTAGTAATCAGGACATTGCCGATTACCTCGACGGCTTACCAGCAGAGAAAATGCATTGCTCAGTGATGGGTCGTGAAGCGCTGCAATCGGCTGTCGCCAATTTTCGGGGCGAGGTGTGGACAGATGATCATGATGAAGGTGCAATGATTTGTAAGTGTTTTGCAATCGACGAAGTGATGATCGAAGACACGGTTCGCGCCAATAACCTGAGTACGGTCGAAGAGGTTAGCAACTACACGAAGGCCGGTGGTGGTTGCGCCTCGTGTCACGAGGGTATTGAAGGCGTGTTAAGCCGTGTGCTTGAAGAGCGTGGTGAGACATTTGTTGCCGCCGGTGTCGGTGCGCTGCCAAAGCGCAAAAAGAAAGCCGCTCCAGCTGTTGAACCTATAAATCCAGCCACAGAACCAGTACCCGCCTCAGCGGCGACGAGCGGGATGACCAACCTGCAGCGCATTCGCCGCATCGAAACGGTGCTGGAATCGATACGACCCAACTTACAGCGCGATGGTGGTGATGTAAATCTGGTAGACGTTGACGGCCGCAATATCTACGTTCATTTGACCGGGGCCTGTAGTGGATGCCAAATGGCTGCGATGACACTCGCTGGAATTCAGCAGCAGTTAATTGAGGATCTTGGGGAGTACATCAAGGTAATTCCAGATACTGAAATGCCCGTACAATTATCTGCGGAGGCTTGATCATGGCTGATATATATTTGGATAATAACGCGACAACGATGGTTGATCATGCCGTTGTTGAGGAAATGTTGCCTTATTTTAGCGAGCAATTTGGCAACCCTTCCTCGCTACACAATTTTGGCAACAAGGTGGGCTTTGCGCTGAAAAAGGCAAGAAAACAAGTGCAAAAATTATTGGGTGCTGAGCATGAATCAGAAATAATTTTTACTTCGTGTGGTAGTGAATCAGACTCCACTGCAATTCTTTCTGCGCTAGCTGCACAGCCAGAAAGAAAAGAAATTATTACCACTGTTGTCGAGCATCCCGCCATTCTCACTTTGTGTGAGCATCTTGAGTCAGAAGGTTACATTGTTCATCGTCTACCAGTGGATAAGCAGGGGCGCCTTAATTTAGATGACTACAAAAAGTTACTTTCCGATAAAGTCGCCATTGTTAGTGTTATGTGGGCGAATAACGAAAGTGGAACTATTTTCCCAGTAGAAAAAATGGCCGAATTGGCTGCCGATGCTGGGATTATGTTGCATACCGATGCAGTTCAGGCCGTGGGTAAAATTCCAATTGATTTGGCTGACAGTGATATCCACATGTTATCAGTGTCTGGGCATAAGTTACACGCACCAAAGGGCGTCGGTGTGCTTTATTTAAAACGGGGTACTCGTTTTCGACCTTTGTTAAGGGGTGGCCATCAGGAACGTGGTCGGCGCGCCGGAACCGAAAATACGACAAGTATTATTGGTCTTGGCAAGGCGGCTGAATTGGCTCTGGAAAATTTGGAGTACGAAAATACAGTAGTGAAGGCTATGCGCGATCGTCTTGAGGAAGGGATTCTTGCCGCAGTGCCCTACTGTTTTGTTACGGGTGATAAAGAGAATCGCCTGCCAAATACTGCCAGCATAGCCTTCGAATTTATTGAGGGTGAAGCGATACTGTTATTGCTGAATAAGATCGGTATTGCCGCTTCCAGTGGTTCGGCCTGCACCTCGGGCTCCCTTGAGCCGAGCCATGTTATGCGAGCGATGGATATTCCGTATACAGCGGCCCACGGCACTACACGTTTTTCTCTATCGCGTTATAACACCATGGAAGAAATTGAGCGCGTGATTGAGACACTGCCACCGATTGTTGCCCAGTTGCGAAAGCTCTCACCCTATTGGGAAGGCAACGGCCCGGTTGAAAACCCGGAGGCTCTATTTGAGCCGGTTTACGCATAATTTAATATCGCGCTCAAGTTTTCTTATTAACCCGCTAAGTTGCGGGTTTTTTGTGTCTGTTATTTATTATAAAAAGTTATCCGTAGTTAGTTTTACATAATATAAATCAAGGAGGGCGATGTGGCTTTTACGACAAAAGATTATCCGCCGTCATTATTGTTACGCACAAATAATAATTTATAGGCATAAGTCATTGATTAACCGCCACTAAAAGTTGGAATGGGATTTGCAGTAATAAAATGACAAGGATGGAATTAACCCCAGCTTAAATGTAATTGAGAGATTAATGATGATTAACAGTAGTCAGGATAATCTTAGTAACAATGCTATGGACGATTGCCCCGAAAATTCGGGTAAGCATTCTGAAACGTCCTGGAAGCAGGTGGTAATCGATGACACCACTTTACGCGACGGGGAGCAGAGCGCGGGCATTGCATTTACGTTGGAAGAAAAAATCGCGATTGCCCAGGGTCTGGCAGCTGCTGGGGTGCCAGAACTAGAGATTGGCATACCGGCAATGGGAGCAGAAGAACAGTACAACATGCGCGCCATCGCTGATCTTAGACTTCCACTTAATCT
>JBFHDT010000098.1:0-7266 GCA_041584575.1 Porticoccaceae bacterium | reverse complement strand
GCGTAGAGTGCGCTGCGGGGCTGGTCGAGCCCAGATACGCGAATTCGTGAGCCATTGAGCTGGGCGCCACGGCCACGGCTGGCGGTAAATTCTTCCTGTTTAATGGGGTCGTAAATGACCGCGTGTTCGATACGGCCCTTGTGCCGAAAGGCAATGGATACAGCGTAGTGGGGAATGCCACGAATAAAATTCGTAGTGCCATCGAGAGGATCGATAATCCACTGAGAGTCACTATCGCCACCTTTCGTAGTGCCCGACTCTTCACCAATAAAGCAGTGGTCTGGGTAGGCGCTACGCAGTTGATCGATGATTTCCTTTTCAGCCATGTGATCGATATCGGTAACGAAGTCGTTTTGGCTTTTTTCGTCAATTCGCAGGCGATCAATGCGTTGAGAGGCCTTGGCGATCAAATCTCCGGCGCTACGTGCTGCACGTAGTGCGATGTTAACCATTGGTTCCATAGGGTGTTCTGCGCCTGGATTTTTAAAGGCGCGCATTGTAGCAAAACCCAGGCGCCTTGACAGTGCGCACTGTGTATATATATGACTGTGTTAAAGAACGTGCTCTGCTATACTGCGCGCCGAAAATTAGGCCCACTACGAGCCCATCTTATGAAGCAGCGTTTTAACAAAATCCGCGTCGTTTTAGTCAACACTAGTCACCCTGGTAATATCGGAGCTGCTGCGCGCGCACTGAAAAATATGGGTCTAAGTCGGCTTTATTTAGTTGCGCCAAAGGACTTTCCTGCAGATCGTGCTGTTTGGCGTGCTGCTAGTGCTGTCGATGTGCTTGACAATGCGGTGGTGGTCGAGACCCTCGACGAGGCAATTAGTGGTTGCGGCCTTGTGGTCGGCACCAGTGCTCGCGACCGCCGCATCCCCTGGCCTCTGCTAAATCCGCGAGAGTGTGGTGAAAAGCTGTGGCATGAAGCCGAAGTCCATGACGTGGCAATAGTCTTCGGTCGTGAAGATCGGGGGCTTAAAAATGAAGAGCTGCACAAGTGCACCTATCATGTGCATATACCCGCCAATCCCGATTACAGCTCCCTCAATTTAGCGGCTGCAGTTCAGGTCTTGACTTACGAGGTGAGAATGGCGGCTCTGGCCGATAGCGAAAATCCTCGTGACCAACTTCTCGGTGGCGACTGGGATGTGCCGCCGGCGCGGGTCGAGGAGCTGGAATTGTATTACGCTCATCTTGAACAAACTCTGGTCGATTTGGGTTTCCATGATCGCGATAATCCACGTCAAACCATGCAGCGCTTACGTCGGCTGTTTGGTCGTATTCGGCTTGATGCCATGGAGTTGTCGATAATGCGCGGAGTGCTGACGGGCATTCAAAATGCGGCCCACCGGCTGAGTGAGCTTAGCAAAAAAGAATGATTTCGATATGCTGATGCCTCAGCAAAAGGGCTTGTCCTACTAAATTGGTTGGTTATTTACTTGACTAAAAAGCTAGGTTATTCAATAATTGCCTTGTTGCATATTAAGAGGCGCAGATTGCGCGGAGGCGGGTAAATGAAGTTGACAACCCGAGGGCGTTACGCTGTCACAGCGATGCTTGATTTGGCGTTAAATGGAAAGCAAGGGCCAATTAGTTTGGCGGCTATCTCCCAGCGCCAAGATATATCCTTGTCGTATCTGGAGCAGTTGTTCGCCAAGTTGCGCAAGAATGACTTGGTGGCCAGTGTGCGCGGGCCGGGTGGAGGTTATCGTCTCAGTCGTGCTCGTGAACAGATTAACGTCGCCGATATCATCAGTGCAGTCAATGAGTCGACGGATTCCACCAGTTGCCAGGGTAAAGGGGATTGCCAGAAAGGTGAGCCCTGCCTGACCCATCAGCTTTGGGATGATTTGAGCGAACAAATACATGCTTTTTTGAGTGGTATTTCACTGGCTGCATTAACCGAGCGGCGTGAAGTAAGAACAGTGAGTGAACGCCAGATTAAATTGTCTACCCTTGATGCTGACGTTAATGTGGAGACGCTGGTTAACGCTAAAGCGCTTAATCTGTAAAAGAAATTACTAGTATTGCCCTCTAGAGAGATTCACAACAGGAATTGAGAAAGAGGGTCTGTGGAGTGTTAGCAATGAAGTTGCCTGTTTATCTCGATTATTCCGCCACAACTCCGGTTGACCCCCGTGTGGCGACACGTATGGCTGAATGCCTGACTATGGACGGCATGTTTGGCAATGCGGCCTCGCGCTCTCATTCTTTTGGTTGGCAGGCCGAGGCGGCGATTGAAGAATCTCGCCAACAGGTCGCCACGCTGATTAACGCCGATCCCCGGGAGATTGTCTGGACGTCGGGTGCTACCGAATCTGACAACCTGGCTATTAAGGGCTGCGCCCATTTCAACGAGCGCAAGGGAAAACATATTGTCACCTCTAAAATTGAGCATAAAGCGGTTCTCGATAGCTGCCGACAACTGGAGCGGGAGGGGTATGAAGTCACTTATCTGGACCCCTGTGCTAGTGGTTTGATAGAACCCCAGGCCGTCGCCGATGCGATTCGCGACGACACGACCCTAGTATCATTGATGCACGTCAATAACGAAATTGGCACCATTACTGACATTGCTGCGATTGGTGAAATTTGCCGTCAGCGCGGTGTCTTCTTTCATGTCGATGCCGCGCAAAGTGCCGGTAAAGTTAAAATCGACATGGCCGAGATGAAAGTTGATTTAATGTCGTTTTCGGCACATAAAATTTACGGCCCTAAAGGCATGGGTGCTCTTTACGTACGCCGTAAGCCTCGTGTGCGTCTCGAAGCGCAAATGCACGGTGGTGGCCACGAGCGAGGTATGCGCTCGGGTACTTTGCCAACCCATCAGATCGTTGGTATGGGAGAGGCTTTCCGCATTGCTCATGAAGAGATGGATGAAGAAAATGACCGTATTTTGGCCCTGCGCAATCGTTTGTGGGAAGGCTTCTGCGGTATGGAAGAGGCTCACCTCAATGGCACACTTGAACAGCATGTGGCGGGCAATCTCAATGTCAGCTTTGCCTTTGTTGAGGGTGAGTCACTGATTATGGCGCTCAAAGATTTAGCCGTTTCATCGGGTTCCGCCTGCACCTCGGCCAGTCTTGAGCCTTCTTATGTATTGCGTGCATTGGGCCTTGAAGATGAGTTGGCCCATAGCTCTATCCGCTTCAGCATTGGCCGTTTTACCACCGAAGAAGAGGTGGATTACACTATTGAAAAAGTAATTACGGCGGTCACAAAGCTAAGAGAGCTGTCACCGTTATGGGATATGTATAAGGCCGGTGTCGATTTAAGTACTGTGCAATGGGCGGCTCATTAAGCCCTGTTTTAACTAATAGTTTTATGAACTTGGTTTTATCAAGTTCTATTTGGAGGAAGTGAGTTATGGCCTACAGTGATAAAGTTCTCGATCATTATGACAACCCCCGTAATGTCGGTGTGTTGGATGATAAGGCATTGAATGTTGGCACCGGCATGGTGGGTGCTCCGGCCTGTGGCGATGTGATGCGCCTGCAAATCCAGATTAGTGATGACGGTGTGATTGAAGATGCCAAATTCAAAACTTATGGTTGCGGTTCGGCGATAGCTTCAAGCTCACTACTCACTGAATGGGTTAAGGGTAAGACGCTGGAAGATGCAGCGAAAATCAAGAACTCTGAAATCGCCGAAGAGTTGGCTTTGCCGCCGGTGAAAATTCACTGCTCAGTATTGGCAGAAGACGCCATTCAGGCGGCTATTCAGGATATTCGCAAAAAACGCGGCGAAGACTGAGTTGCTTGGTGGGGCAGTAGAGGAGGTAATAGATGGCTATATCAATGAGTGAAGCCGCTCAGCAGCACGTTGCCAGCCACTTGAAAAACAGGGGTAAAGGGCAAGGTATTCGTCTGGGCGTACGGACTAACGGTTGCTCTGGCATGTCCTATGTGCTGGAGTTTGTCGATGACGCGGATCCAGCTGATGCGGTATTTCCCGCTGGTGATGTAAAGCTTTTTGTCGATCCGAAAAGCCTTCTTTACCTTGAAGGCACCGAGCTGGACTTTGTCAAAGAAGGCCTCAATGAAGGTTTTCAGTTCAATAACCCCAATGTTAAAGACGAGTGCGGTTGTGGCGAGAGCTTTAATATTTAATGGTTTTTAATCGATGTCGTTGCAGGTAGTAAGCACGTGAAGTTAAGCGACGATTATTTTCAAATCATGCAAGTGCCACAAATGTATGACATCGATGGCGCTGCCTTGAGTGACAACTACCTCAAGCTGCAAAGCCGATTTCATCCCGATCGTTTTGCTGGCAAGTCTGCTCAGGAGCAACGCCTGGCAATGCAGATGGCATCCGCAGTTAATCAAGCCTACGATACTCTGCGTTCGCCGCTATTACGCGCAGCTTATTTGTTGAAGCTGCAAGGCCTGGACAGCTCCGGTGAAAGCACCACCGTCAGTGACATGACTTTCTTAATGTCACAAATGCAGCTACGTGAAAAGCTCGGGGCTGTCAGCACGGCGGCTGACCCTTTTGCTGAGCTGGATCTTGTCGCTACTGAAGTGGCGAAGCAGTTAATCAATTTACAGGCAGAGTTTGGTGAGCAATACGGCCAACAAGCTTTCGACACAGCTGCTCAGACACTGATTAAAATGCAGTTTTACAATAAGCTACAGCTTGAAGTTGATGTGCTGGAAGAGTCTCTGGAAGATACTTAATTCCCTCGCCACCCACTGAAAGTAGCTAACTCCTCAATAGGTAATCTCATTGGCACTCTTGCAAATTTCTGAACCCGGTCAGTCACCCGAACCCCATCAGCAGCGCCGCGGTGTCGGCATTGACTTGGGTACGACCAATACTCTGGTGGCGACAGTGCGTAGCGGCAGTGCGGAAGCTTTGTCCGACTCCTTAGGCGACGTCTTACTACCGTCTGTCGTCCGTTACGGCGAGGAGGGTATTACTGTGGGTAGTGTGGCAAAAGCGCTGGCCAGCAGTGATCCAAAAAACACCATTGTTTCCGCCAAGCGCTTTATGGGTCGGGGTCGCGATAGCATCGACGATAGTGTTTATGACTTTGCCGAGGGAGATGGCATGATCCGCTTCGCTACGCGAGCTGGAAATATCAGCCCGGTCGAAGCTTCTGCAGAGATTTTAAAAATCGTTAATCGCCGTGCTGAACAAGCACTCGATGGTCCTCTCGACGGCGCCGTATTAACCGTGCCCGCCTATTTTGATGATTCACAACGACAGGCTACTAAAGATGCTGCGACTTTGGCCGGTATTAAAGTACTGCGCCTGCTCAGCGAGCCCACTGCAGCGGCAATCGCCTATGGTCTGGATAAAAATGACTCTGGGTTGATTGCCGTTTATGATCTTGGCGGTGGCACTTTTGATATCTCCATTTTGCGTTTGTCGCGGGGGGTATTTGAGGTCTTGGCCACGGGCGGGGATTCGGCTCTCGGTGGTGATGACTTTGATGCCGCAATCGTTGCCTGGATACACCAACAAGCGGGTTTGCCCGATACTCTAAGCGCTTCTACGCAGCGCAACTTGCTCGATATTGCCCGTCATACGAAAGAATGTTTGTCACAAGCGGATGCGGTGACAGTGAATTTTGAAGGTTGGCAGGGTGAACTTGACAAAGATCAGTTGCATAGGGCTGTCGATGGCTTAATCGATAAAACGGTGCGCGCCTGCAAACGAACTTTACGAGATGCCGGTGTCAGTGCCGCTGAGATCGTAGACGTAGTGATGGTGGGTGGCTCGACGCGGATGCCACGAGTGCGTGAAAAAGTTGAGCAACTGTTCGGTCGTCCACCGTTAGTGAGTATTAATCCCGATACGGTGGTTGCCATTGGTGCCGCCTTGCAGGCAGATGTCTTGGTTGGCAATAAGCCCGGCGACGAAATGTTGTTGCTCGACGTCATTCCTCTTTCTCTGGGTCTTGAGACAATGGGGGGGCTGGTGGAAAAAGTTATCCACCGCAATACCACCATTCCGGTTGCCAAAGCTCAGGAATTTACCACATTTAAAGACGGTCAAACGGCGCTTGCAGTGCACATTGTTCAAGGCGAGCGCGAACTCGTCAGTGACTGTCGTTCGCTGGCGCGCTTTGAGCTGCACAATATTCCGCCGATGGCTGCTGGTGCGGCGAAAATACGCATTACTTTTCAGGTTGATGCCGACGGTCTGCTCAATGTCGCTGCAGAGGAAATCCATAGCGGCGTGCAGGCGCGGATTGAAGTCAAGCCCTCTTACGGCCTAGGCGATGACGAAGTTAGCCAGATGCTGCTCGACTCTTTTGCCCACGCGAAGGACGATATGAAAGCCCGTGCCCTGCGGGAGCAACAGGTGGAAGCGGATCGTTTAATTGAAGATATTAGTGCTGCATTATTGCAGGACGGTGAACGATTACTGGATGAGAGCGCTTTGAGCTGTCTGAGTCAGGCCGTTAGTGAGCTGGGACAGGTGCGAAATGTGAGTAGTGATCATCGTGAGTTACAGCGTCAAATTGAAAGTGTTGCCAGGCTAAGTGAAGACTTCGCTGCTCTGCGCATGGATCTGGCAATTAAAGGTGCCCTGTCGGGGCATCGCTTAGAAGAGTTTGAGGCAGGTAAATAGCAGGTGGATAGATAAATGGCAAAAATAGTATTTTTACCCCATCACGACGTTTGTCCAGAGGGTGTGGTGATTGAGGCTAGTAGCGGCGAAACAATTTGCTCAGCGGCCTTGCGCAATGGTCTTGAAATTGAACATGCTTGTGAAATGGCGGCGGCCTGTACCACCTGTCACGTCTATGTGCGCGAAGGTTTCGAGCATCTCGAGCCAGCTGATGACCTGGAAGAAGATTTGCTGGATAAGGCCTGGGGTGTTGATCCCGATTCACGTTTGAGCTGTCAGGTGGTTGTCGCGGATGATGATTTGGTGGTTGAGATTCCGAAATACACGCTCAATATGGTGTCAGAGCGGCACTGATTTCTTTGATGATTAAGGGGCTGACTTAACGCTGTGGGAGAGGGGTGAGATGCAATTAAAATGGGTAGATGTACTTGATATCGCCATTGAGCTGAGTGAGACCTGGACCGATACTGATCCGGAGACCATCAATTTTGTCGACCTGCGTGCCAAAGTCATGGCTTTGCCCGACTTCAATGATGACCCTGATCGATGTGGCGAAAAAATACTCGAAGCTATACAAATGGCATGGATAGACGAGCTGAGATAGACTGACGTTGCAGCTAGGACGCCGCGCCAAATTATGGTTTTTACTGATGGTAGATAGCTATGAGTTTTGTGTCAGGTTCT
>JBFHDT010000097.1:0-7287 GCA_041584575.1 Porticoccaceae bacterium | reverse complement strand
GTTGCGGCAATTGGTGAAGTGCCTGTACCAGCTCTTGTTCTCGTGCCTCATCAATGCCGCCGCGAAAACGCGCCAAAGCGATGGACAATAACTGCAGTGCCACTAACTGGGTGGTAAAGGCTTTAGTGGAGGCAACGCCAATTTCTGGCCCGGCCATGGTCATAACCGCCAGGTCGGATTCGCGCACCAGTGAGCTGTTAGCGACATTGCAAACCACCATGCTGCCCAGGTAACCCGCTTGTTTTGTCGCCTGTAATGCAGCGAGTGTATCGGCAGTTTCTCCCGACTGCGAAATGCTGAGAAACAAGGTATTAGCGGGTACGACGACTTTGCGATAACGGTATTCGCTGGCGACTTCAACATGGCAGGGAATGCCGGCCCAGCTCTCTAGCCAATAGCGCGCCACCATGCCAGCATGATAGCTGGTGCCGCATGCAATGATGTGGACACATTCAACCTGTTTTAGTATCTCAACCGCATCGCTGCCAAAGGCTTCGGCCAGAACATGTTTTTCACTGATTCGACCCTGCAGGGTCGCCGCGAGCACATCAGGCTGCTGATAAATCTCTTTGAGCATGTAATGGCGGAAGCCGTCTTTGTCATTGTGATCGGCGCCGTGGTCGATTTGCACAATGTCATGGGCTACGGAATTACCCTCAATGTCGGTAATTTGAAAGTGCGCGGCGGTCAGTTCTACCACGTCGCCTTCACCGAGAAAGACAAAGCGATCGGTGACCTGGCGTAAAGCGAGAGGATCCGAGGCGAGAAAGTTTTCTTCAATACCAACACCTAGTACTAAAGGACTGCCTTTACGAGCACCGATTAATGTATTCGGCTCATCTGCCGACATGACGGCAAGCGCATAAGCACCTTCAAGCCGAGCAATTGTTTGTTGTACCGCCTTAAGTAAACTGGATGAGTCAGTACTATAAAAGTGGACGAGGTGAGCAACCACTTCCGTATCGGTATCGGAAATAAAGCTATAGCCGGCAGCCTGTAGTTCACTGCGTAGGGTGTCGTGGTTTTCAATAATGCCATTGTGTACCACGGCAATATGTTCTGAGCAGTGTGGGTGGGAGTTAACATCGTTAGGCGAACCGTGGGTAGCCCAACGGGTGTGAGCAATACCCAGGTGCCCTTGTAGCGGGTTACTCGACAATCCTTGCTCTAAGGCCGCAACTTTACCGGCGTTTTTTTGCAGGCAAACTTGTTTTTTTGCATCGAGTACAGCAATACCTGCTGAGTCGTAACCCCTATATTCAAGGCGCTTTAAACCCTCTAGCAAAATACCTGTGACATTGCGTTGCGCAGCAGCGCCAACTATTCCACACATCGTTTTCGTCCTTTAATTTTTTTCGGGTCGCTTCCAGGTATCGAGGGTTCTTTGTTTGCCACGAGCAATAGCTAAACTCTCATCCGGCACATCTCGACTTATGGCTGAGCCAGCACCAACCGTCGCATTCTTACCCACAGTAACGGGTGCCACTAGCGATGTATTGGAGCCAATAAATGCACCATCGTCAATTTCTGTCAGGTGTTTATTAACCCCGTCGTAATTACAGGTAATAGTACCCGCACCCACATTTACATCACTACCCAGCTTCGCGTCGCCAACGTAACTAAGGTGGCTAATTTTACTGCCAGGGCCAATAAAAGCTTTTTTAGTTTCCACAAAATTACCGACCTTGGCACCTACAGCCAAAACCGTATGGGGGCGCAAGCGGGCGAAGGGCCCAACTTGTACATCGGCCTCTAGTCTCACAGGCCCTTCAATCACGGTATTAGCTTTAATAGTGACATTGTCGCCGATGATGGCGTCTTTAATGACACAATTCGGCCCAATGTTGACCCCACTACCCAGTTGATTACTACCTTCAAAGATGCAGTTAATATCGATAACAACATCCTGGCCTGTGCTTAATTCACCTCGACAGTCAAAGCGACTCGGGTCTACCACGGTAACACCGCTGTCGAGTAATTGTTTGGCAACGCCTTGCTGGTAGTAGCGCTCGAGGGCAACCAATTGAGCCCGGCTATTAACGCCTTCAACCTCTTCAACGTCCTCCGGTGCATAGGTATTAATGCGCCGACCCGCTTCTCGCGCCAGGCGGATAACATCGGTTAAATAGTATTCTTGCTGAGCATTATTATTGTCGATTTTTGGCAACCAGGTTTTTAAATCGGCTGTTGTCATGGCCATAACACCGGTATTAACTTCTGTAATCTTTAACTGCTCTGGTTCTGCATCTTTTTGCTCGACGATACCGGTAACATCATCCGCTTCATTGCGAATAATTCTGCCGTAACCTGCTGGATCAGCCAAGTCGACGGTAAGTAAAGCCATCGTTTTTTCGTCGACGCCAGTTAACATCTTTTCGAGCGTACTGCTTTTAATAAGGGGAACGTCGCCGTAAACAATAAGTACCTTTGCATCATCTCGTAATGCGGGAATTGCCTGCAGCACAGCATGGGCCGTACCGAGTTGGGAGCTTTGCTCAATCCAGTTAAGTTCTTGCTCGGCAAAGGTTTCCTGTATTTGCGCTTTGCCATGGCCAACGATGACATTAATAGCCGCGCCATCTAGTGCTTTTACAGAACTAAAGACATGGTCTAGCAACGGTTTACCAGCCAGTGGATGTAGAACTTTAGGTAGTACAGAACGCATGCGTGTTCCCTTGCCCGCTGCCAATACCAGTACATCGAGTAACATTATTATCTAACTCCCTGTCATATCACTATTTGGATCAAAATTTTAACAAGTGGTGGAGTCACTTGTAGTGACAAACCTCGGATTATTACCAGGCTTTAAACTTCATGCACAAAAAAGGCAGCCGAAGCTGCCTTTCAGTAAAAAATTGCAACGTTTATTAGCGAACAGAGCCCGCTCTACGGCGCAGTTCAGCGATAGTACGAAGTTGAGCTGTCGCTTCGGCAAGACGAGAGGCAGCAACGGAGTAATTGATTTCTCCACTCTGGTTTTTTATATCCTGTTCAGCCTGCTTCTGTGCTTCGATGGCAGCCGCTTCGTCCAGGTCATGGGCACGAACGGCTGTATCAGCGAGAATAGAGATAATACCGGGCTGCACTTCGAGATAACCACCTGAAAGATAGATAACCTCATCTTCATCGCCACTCTTAATTAAGCGAACTGGCCCAGGTAACAAACCTGTGAGCAAAGGCGCGTGCCCGTAAGCGATACCCAGCTCACCCAGTGTACCGGTAGTAACGACCATCTCGACCATGCCGGAGAAGATGGCTTCTTCGGCACTAACGATATCGCAATGTACGGGTATAGACATAGTAGGTACTCTTTAGCTCGTTATTGCTAGATTAAAGGTTTTTAGCCTGTTCAACGGCTTCTTCAATCGAACCAACCATGTAGAAAGCCTGCTCTGGCAAATCATCGTAATCGCCATTAAGGATGCCCTGAAAGCTAGAAATAGTATCTTTCATAGATACGTATTTACCCGAGCTACCAGTGAAAATCTCAGCAACGAAGAAGGGCTGTGACAGGAAGCGCTGGATCTTACGCGCTCGTGCAACGATTTGTTTATCTTCTTCAGACAGCTCGTCCATACCCAGAATGGCAATAATATCGCGCAGTTCTTTATAACGCTGCAGTACCGTCTGTACGCCTCGCGCAACGTCGTAGTGCTCCTGCCCAATAACCAAAGGATCAAGCAAACGTGATGTTGAATCGAGTGGATCAACAGCCGGGTAGATACCCAGTTCGGCAATTTGACGCGAAAGTACGAGAGTCGCATCAAGGTGAGCAAACGTGGTTGCAGGTGATGGATCGGTCAAATCATCCGCAGGTACATAAACCGCCTGGAAAGAAGTAATAGAACCGGTCTTCGTTGAAGTAATACGCTCCTGCAGAACGCCCATCTCTTCAGCCAGTGTCGGCTGATAACCTACCGCTGAAGGCATACGACCCAGCAGTGCAGATACTTCGGTTCCCGCGAGGGTATAACGGTAGATGTTATCAACAAACATCAAGACGTCACGGCCTTCATCACGGAAATTTTCGGCCATAGTCAAACCGGTCAGTGCAACACGTAGACGGTTTCCGGGAGGCTCATTCATCTGGCCGTAAACCAGAGCCACTTTATCCAGTACGTTAGACTCTTTCATCTCGTGATAGAAATCGTTACCTTCACGAGTCCGCTCACCAACACCCGCAAATACGGAGAAGCCCGAGTGCTCAATAGCGATGTTTCGGATCAGCTCCATCAGCGTTACGGTTTTACCAACACCCGCACCACCGAAAAGACCAATCTTGCCGCCTTTGGCGATCGGCATAATCAAGTCGATAACTTTAATACCGGTTTCCAGCAGTTCAATCGCTGAAGACTGGTCAGCGTAATCAGGTGGACTACGGTGAATAGGCAGAAAGGTTTCGGTATCGATTGGGCCCGCTTCATCAATCGGGTTGCCAAGTACATCCATGATGCGACCCAGTGTGCCCTGACCAACGGGAACCGAGATCGGTGCACCAGTATTTGAAACACTTAAACCGCGACTTACACCTTCAGAAGAACCCATTGCAATGGTGCGTACAACACCGTCACCCAGCTGCTGTTGTACCTCAAGGGTTAATTCCTTGCCATCTACGTTTAGCGCATCGTATATGTTCGGCACTTGGTCACGTGAGAACTCAACATCGATTACAGCACCAATAATTTGAACGATCTGTCCGCTACTCATCTACACTTCCTCTTCGCCTTGGCGTTAAGTCTGATAATTTGTTTCATTTAAAAAGCAGTTATAAAAGCTTTTATGGCTATTTATACTGCTGCTGCACCACTCACAATCTCTGACAACTCCTGAGTAATCGCGCCTTGTCGTGCTTTGTTGTAAAGCAATTCAAGTTCGTCAATCAGGTCTCCAGCATTATCGGTGGCGCTCTTCATAGCTATCATACGAGCTGCTTGCTCACAGGCTTTGTTTTCAACAACGGCCTGATAAACTTGTGATTCGATGTAGCGCACAAGTAGCCCGCCGAGCAATTCTTTGGCATCTGGCTCGTAAATATAATCCCAATGATGTTTCAGCTTGTCATCATCAGAGGCTTCTAGGGGTAAGACTTGCTCAACCGTTGCCTGCTGAGTCATGGTGTTAACAAAGGTGTTAGACACCAAATACAGACGGTCAATCTTTCCTTCGTCAAATGCATCAAGCATGACTTTTACGCTACCAATCAACTCACTCGAAGCCGGTTGGTCACCCATGTCTTTGACAATAGCGGTGATATTGGCACCGATGCCGCCAAAAAAGGCAGACGCTTTACTGCCAATAGTGCAAACATCAACTTCAACGCCTTTCTCACTCCACGCCTGCATGGATTTAAGTTGAGCCTTGAATAAGTTAGTGTTTAAACCACCACACAAACCGCGATCCGTAGAGACCAGAATATAGCCAACGCGCTTGACTTCCCGCTCCGTCAAATATTGGTGACGGTATTCCGGTGCAGCATTAGCCAAATGACCAACCACTGCACGGATGCGCTGCGCGTAAGGTTTACCCAATTCCATGCGTTGCTGGGCACGGCGCATTTTACTTGCCGCAACCATCTCCATGGCACTGGTGATCTTCTGCGTACTTTTAACGCTGTTGATCTTTGTTTTTACTTCTTTACCGACTGCCATAATCTATTAATCCGATCGTCGCTAAACCTACTGTGTAAAAAAAGAGTCTTACCAGCTTTGACTGGCAGAAAACTTATCCAGAGCGGCTTTATAAGAAGCTTGAATATCGTCGTCCCAAGCGCCTGACTCGTTCACTTTATCGAGTAAGTCACCGTGATCTGAACGCATGTAAGACAGCAGTGCGGCTTCAAAATCAACGATTTTGTTGACCGGAACTGGCTTCAAGTAACCTTCGTTCGCAGCAAAGAGAGAAACACCCATCTCCGCCACACTCAATGGTGAGTACTGGGCCTGCTTCATCAATTCAGTGACACGCTGACCGTGCTCAAGCTGTTCGCGAGTTGCATCATCAAGATCCGATGCAAACTGAGAGAACGCTGCCAACTCACGATACTGTGCTAACGCCAGTCGAATACCACCACCCAACTTCTTGATGATTTTAGTCTGTGCGGCACCACCCACTCGCGATACTGACAAACCCGCGTTCATCGCCGGGCGAATACCCGAGTTGAACAAGTCAGTCTCAACGAAGATTTGACCATCAGTAATGGAAATCACATTAGTCGGTACAAAGGCTGATACGTCACCCGCCTGTGTTTCAATAATTGGCAGTGCAGTCAATGAACCGGTTTTGCCTTTTACTTCACCGTTAGTGAACTTCTCTACGTAGTCAGCGTTGACTCGTGAAGAGCGCTCTAGCAACCGGGAGTGTAGATAGAAAACATCGCCCGGATAGGCTTCACGTCCTGGTGGACGACGCAGCAACAGAGAGATTTGACGATAGGCCCAGGCTTGCTTGGTTAAATCATCATAAACAATCAGAGCATCTTCACCGCGATCACGGTAGTACTCACCCATGGTGCAACCCGAGTAGGGTGCCAGGAACTGCATCGACGCAGGGTCAGATGCCGTTGCAGCAACAACTACTGTGTGCGCCATTGCATCGTGCTCTTCCAGTTTGCGAACGATGTTCGCTACGGTTGAGCTTTTCTGGCCAATGGCGACATAAACACATTTAACGCCTGTGCTTTTCTGGTTGATGATGGCATCAATGGCAATTGCCGTCTTACCGATCTGACGGTCACCAATGATCAACTCGCGCTGGCCACGGCCAACGGGAACCATGGCATCAATCGCTTTCAAACCAGTTTGTACCGGTTCGTCAACGGACTGACGCTCAATAACACCGGGGGCAACTTTTTCGACCGCATCGGTCAGCTTGGCGCCAATTGGGCCTTTGCCGTCGATGGGGTTACCCAGTGCGTCGACTACGCGACCGAGCAACTCTGGGCCAATTGGCACTTCGAGAATACGACCGGTACAACGCGCCTTTTGACCTTCGGCCAGTGACTGGTAGTCGCCCAGTACTACTGCGCCGACAGAATCGCGCTCAAGGTTGAGGGCCATGCCATAGAGGCCGCCGTCAAACTCAATCATTTCACCGTACATGACATCGGCGAGACCGTGGATACGAACGATACCGTCAGAAACGGATACGATAGTACCTTCGTTTCGAGCCTCAGTTTTAATATCGAGGCTATCGATACGTTGTTTAATAATCTCGCTGATTTCAGATGGTTTCAGCTGTTGCATTCTCTATTCCTCAACCCTACTGATTAATTGCTTCGGCGAGTCTGGC
>JBFHDT010000096.1:0-7318 GCA_041584575.1 Porticoccaceae bacterium | reverse complement strand
GCCGATGGCGTGGTAACGGATGAGGCCGGTAATATTATTGAAATTATCGCCAGTATTGTGCCCGGCACTGTTGGTGAAAATCCACCTGAGGGCATTAAGCCGCGGGGCGTGATTCACTGGGTGAGCGCCGAGCACAGTATCGACTGCGAAGTGCGCCTTTATGACCGTTTGTTTAGCGATCCCGATCCCGATGGTGGCGATAAGCACTTTCTCGATAGTGTGAATCCGCAATCGCTCGAAATATTGCAGGGCTGCAAAGCGGAACAAAGCCTGGCGAGTGCCGTCCCGGGAAATTATTTTCAGTTTGAGCGTGAGGGTTATTTTTGTCTCGATAGCCGTTGTAGCAGTGAAGACAAGCCGGTGTTTAATCGCACTATTGGTTTGCGTGATACCTGGCAACAGAAAAAATAAATTAGCTTTAATGTGCTAATTTTGAATAACACTCAAATGAAAGAACGGTGAGAAATTAAAATGGCTTTACAGTTATATAACACACTGACACGTAAGAAAGATCAATTTAAACCGATCAACCCCGGTAAAATTGACCTCTACGTTTGTGGGATCACCGTCTATGACTACTGCCATATTGGACATGCTCGCGTGCTGGTTGCCTTTGACGCGATTACTCGCTACCTGCGTTCTCAAGACTGGGACGTTAACTACGTGCGTAATATCACCGATATCGACGACAAAATTTTACAACGCGCCGATGAAAATAAAGAACTCTATACCGATTTAACCGCGCGTATGATAGATGCAATGCACGAGGACGAGCGTGCGCTGGGTATCTTGCCCCCCAATCTTGAACCCCGAGCCACCAGGCACATGGACGATATTCTCGACATGGTGCAAACCCTGGTCGATAACCATTACGCTTACCGTGCGGATAATGGCGATGTTTACTACCGAGTTAAGCGCTTCCCCGATTACGGCAAACTAAGTAATAAAAACCCTGACGAGCTACTTTCCGGTGCGCGTGTTGGCGTGACCGAGGCGAAAGAAGACCCTCGGGATTTTGCCCTGTGGAAAGCTGCCGATGAAAGTGAAGCGGGCTGGCCTTCACCTTGGGGTTACGGGCGTCCGGGCTGGCATATTGAATGCTCGGCCATGTCCACCTGCCTACTTGGGGAAACGTTTGATATTCACGGTGGCGGCCCCGATCTGCCTTTCCCCCACCACGAAAACGAAATTGCCCAAAGTGAAGCGGCGACCGGCAAGCATTTTGTAAATTACTGGATGCATGCCGGGGCTGTACGGGTCGACAATGAAAAAATGTCAAAATCGCTGAATAATTTTTTCACCATTCGCGATGTCTTAAAAAAATATCATCCTGAAGTGGTGCGCTATTTTTTATTGTCCAGCCACTACCGTAGCCCCATTAATTATTCAGAAGATAACCTGATAGAGGCACGACAGGGGCTCGAACGCTTTTATTTCGCCCTGCAAAACTTTGCCAATGTCACTGCGACAGCACAGGGCGAGCTTGAAAACAGCGAGTATTATCAACGCTTCGTTGCAGCAATGGATGACGATTTTAATACTCGTGAAGCCTTCTCAGCTATGTACGACCTGGTGCGCGAACTCAATACCGTGGCCCGTAAAAATCAAACCAAAGCTCAGGCTCTGGCGGGGGAGTTAAAAGCCCTGGGTGGCATTCTCGGTGTATTACAGGAAGATCCAGAAGCTTTCCTTAAAGGAGCAAGTAGCCAAACAGGTGGCCTGTCTGATGCGGCTATTGAGGCTCTTATCGCAGAGCGCGAAGCCGCCAAGTTGGCTAAAAATTACACCCGTGCCGATGAGGTGCGGGAGGAGTTAAAACAACAGGGCGTTATTCTTGAGGACTCTCGCGAAGGTACCCGCTGGCGGCGGGACTAGTGTCGTGGCACTGTGGACTTGCTTCAACGCTTGTTGGTATCTCTAAAAATATATCCAAGCAGGGTGGGTGTAATCAATTATATTTCTTTTCAGGTGCCGTTTGATGTTTAAGACGGTCTCTGACCTTGGCACATGCATAACATTCCTGGCTGAATTGGAAGAATACTAATGATCAACGTATTTAATCGTTAAACCATGGACTACCTTTGGATATTCATTGCATTCGTTTGCGGTTTTATTTTTAAGCAAATAAATCTGCCTCCCCTCGTTGGTTATCTTGCTGCAGGCTTCGGGCTACATGCTTTGGGTGTTGAGCCAGATGCTTCACTTCAAGTTTTGGGTGATCTTGGGGTAATTTTGCTGCTGTTTACGATTGGCTTAAAGTTGAATATCGGCAGTTTGTTTAAAGCAGAAATTTGGGCTGGTGCCGCCGGTCATATGAGTGTAATTGTTCTACTTACTGTGGTTAATTGCTCTGTTCTTGCCGCTTTTGGGCTTATCTATTTTTCGGATCTGGATTTTTCTGGTGCGGCACTGATTGGTTTTGCTGTCAGCTTCAGCAGTACGGTTATTGCGGTGAAAGTGCTTGAAGAAAACGGTGAAATGCGATCTCGTCATGGGCAGGTGGCGATTGGTATCTTGATTATTCAAGATATCGCCGCTGTTATATTTGTCACGCTTACTTCAGATATATCGCCCTCTTGGTGGGCGCTGGCCTTGTTGGGTTTGCCTCTATTAAAACCGGTGCTTCATTATTTACTGGAGCGTTGTGGTCACGGTGAGCTTTTGCCGTTGGGCGGAATGTTTCTGGCATTTACTGGTGGTGAACTATTCGAATGGTTCGGTTTGAAAGCGCATCTTGGCGCCCTGGTTGTCGCAGTATTATTAAGCAATCATTCGAAAGCAGCGGAACTGTCTAAATCATTACTCAGTTTTAAAGATATATTTCTGATAGGTTTCTTCCTCTCAATTGGGTTTACGGCACTCCCTACAATCGATATGTTAGGCGTTGCTTTAATCATGGCGGTTGCTCTTCCTATTAAGGCTGGGCTCTTGTTTTTTTGGCTTACACGATTGAAACTGCGCGCTCGAACCTCATTTTTAACAGCGTTGACTCTTGCCAATTATAGTGAGTTTGGCTTGATTGTGTGTTCGATCAGTGTTGCCCAGGGGCTGTTGAATAAAGAATGGCTTGTTATTATGGCGCTGAGTGTTGCTCTCTCTTTTGTTTTTTCTAGTGCCATCAATACAGTGTCGCACAGGTTATATACCCGCTGGACTTGGTCTATGAAGCGCTTTGAAAAGCCTGAGCGTTTACCTGATGATATGTTTGATCAACCCGGGAATGTTGCTGTTCTGGTGGTGGGTATGGGGCGTGTTGGAACAGGCGCATACGATACATTAAAGAATGACATGAAAAAGACTGTATGCGGTATTGATATGGATCGAAAGCGTGTGGTTTCTCACTGCGATGCTGGCCGAAATGTTATCTATGGTGACGCAGAAGACCCTGATTTCTGGTCGAATATCATGGTTAATGGCGTTCAATTAATCATGTTTGCTATGCCGAATTATCTAGACATACAGGAAGCTCAAAAACAACTTCGAGATTTAGGTTTTAAGGGTAGAACTGCAGGAACTGCCCGGCATGAAGATGAAAAAGAAAAGCTACTCGCTGCTGGTGTTGATGAAGTATTTAATTTTTACGCGGAGGCCGGTGCTGGATTTGCCGACGAAAGTATTCATCTTTTAGGCGGTAAATAACTCATGTGTATCAGATATGAGACTGTTCCAAGTAGCACTAAGAGTGGGTGTCCCTAGTAGCAGCCCCCATTCAGTTTTTAGGTTTTTTTTGTAGTACATCCACTCGTATTGGCATCAGAAATTGCGCACCATCGCTACCCATGTTTAGTGCAAACTGATCTTCCACCTTTTGTTGCAGTTGTGACGAAAGGGCATGTTGGGTGTGAGTCACTTTAATAATTTTGTTTTCAAAGTCCTGAAAATTTTTAAAACGCATGGGCGAATTGAAATGCACTTCTTCAAGTAATGAAAAAGACTCGTTGGCTATGGCTTGTTTAATGGCCTTGTAAGCCTCGGCTCTGACTAACTCCTCATCGTGAAAGAGGCGTAGCACTTCATTGAATTCACCTTTGAATACTGGCTCAGAAATATAAGCAATGCCAGCAGGTTTTAAAACACGCTCGACCTCGCTCAATGCATCTGTCATTAATTCTGTGGGCACATGGTGCAAGGACTTGAACATAAAGACAATGTCGAAGGAAGCGTCGTCGACGGGGATTTTTTCACTGCCGCCAACAATGAAGTTAACATTGGGCAAATCATCAATTATGCAGTTCTTTTGGTGCTGAATCTTGTCCACTTCAGTCGCGGTGATTGTTCGCCCGACTCCACCCTTGGCGATGAGACGGGTGATATCGGCTTTACCGCAACCTAGCTCCAAAATGTTTTTGTTATCGAGGGACAGCTGCTCGTAGATGTCTTGCTCACTGCAGGTGGTGTTGTTGAATTGAGCGAGTTTCATAAAACCTCATTGTCCATTTTTATAATAGGCGTCGCTGAAGTTGCCCATTCATTAAAACCAACAGTGCCCGAATTTTCTGGGCACTGCATTTTTTAAAACACCTTTTAACCGGGTAAACCACCGGATTGCTTGGCACCTTCTAATGCCTTGCAGTTTGTGGCCCAGTCATAGCCAGCAATAATGCGCTCGCAGCGAGTTTCAATTAAGTGCTTTAAGCTCGGGTCGGTGAAGATGTAGAACTGATCTTCCCGAACCGCTTCCAGTACCAGGTCACCGACAATATCGGGATCCAGGCCACCGGCCAGCATTTCTGCAGTTTGATCTTTGTCACTGGCGGCAACGGCACCACCGTATTCTTCAGGCCGGTTGCGGGCAGAATCACCAATGTTGGTGGCGACAATACCGGGGCACAATACCGAGGCATTAATGTTATGTTTGCGGTGGTCAGCGGCGAAAGTTTCCATCATGCCGACAACGGCAAACTTGGTGGCGTTGTAGGGTCCGGCACCGCGTAGTCCAACCATGCCGGCCATCGACGCTGTACTGATCACATGTCCTCCCTCGTCCTGGGCTAGGATTAATGGCACAAAGGCCTGCAAGCCGTAGACCACACCCCACAGATTGACGTCCACCACCCAATTCCAGTTGCGCATGCTGCAGGCCTCGCTGTAACCGCCTACGGCAACGCCAGCATTGTTGCAAAGTACGTGCACTTTACTGAAGATTTCAATGGTTTTATCGGCTGCGGCCTGTACTGACTCCATATTGCCGACATCGACCTGTACACAGGCGGCCTCAAAACCCTCGCCCTTAAGCTCGTCAACAGCTTTTTGCGCGGCTTCAAGTTGAATATCGCCAATCATTACCTTCATGCCCGCTGCCGCAAATGCGCGTGCCATACCCAGGCCCATGCCGCTACCACCGCCGGTGATAAAGGCGACTTTTCCTGTTACGTCTTTCATTATTATTTCTCCGTTTGGCCTACCGCTATTGGTGGTAAGCCCTTGCTAAGTGATACGGGGGTCTTTCAGTTTTGATGGTTCCCCGCTGTTATTTTGAATTGTTGGGTGTTAATAGCTTTGCTCAGGTGAGGCTGGGCGTCAAGTGTGGTGCTGATTACAAGGCTGCGACTACAGTTCAATAGAGTGAGAAAGATCGGGTAAGCTCAGAAGATAGTCTATCTAGGGTAAAGTGACTGATGTTACTTGGACTTGTTAAAAGTTTGGTTCGTTGAAATTCCTCTTTATAATAGAGATATCTCCTAGAGCAAATACTATATCCCTTGATTCATCATAGTTTTTGGGCTGCCTTAGCCTAGCAAGATTCTTGCATGCCACGACCAGGCTAGTGCATTTTTGGGAAACATAAGAATCACCGGAACGGCCCTTAATTTCTATACACTTCGATTCAATTTGAGAAAGAATCTGTTTTCTGCGTTCTGGGAATGAATTTTTAAACTGGTCAAATAATTTTTCTAATTCGTCTACTGGTGACTCCATTCTTTTCCCTTGTAATATTTTAATTATGGGGTTTCACGAAGCGCAACGAAGTGAAACCCCCACGCGAGCGATTTGTTACAACTGTTTTATTAACCATAATCCTATCCGATAAGCGTGATAGAAAAAACACATAATAAACGTTATCGCTAGCACAGCTGTTATTAAGCTACCCTAGTCAACATCAAGAAAATTATCTGGCCTTGATTGCACAGTGTATTTGCCTATTGATCTACTAAACATAATGTCGTGTTCTTTTTTGCGATATTTTTTATTTTCTTCTTTAGGCAGCGAACTTCGAGTGTACGTTTCTCGTTTTTAGATGTGCGCCCTTGATGTTTTTTAACTGAATGTAGAATGCGACGATAGCTCTCACAGGTGTTGCAACGGCAACAATTATCGTCCGCGCTGATTCTATATTCATGATTAAGTGTCACATTCAATTATCAAGTGGCTTGAGCCAACATAGCCCGCGCCACGCCCGAGTCATTCTGTCGCCCCAGTTGCCGGATAATAAAATCTCCAGCCATCACTAGCTTATCAAGATCAATACCGTGTTCTATACCCATGCCGTTGAGCATGTAAACCACATCCTCAGTTGCGACATTGCCGGTTGCACCGGGGGCGTAGGGGCAGCCGCCTAAACCAGCCACTGAGCTGTCGATAACGGCGACACCCATTTCTAAGGCGGCATAGATATTGGCCAGTGCCTGGCCGTAGGTGTTGTGACAATGCATGGCGATTTTGTCGATGGGAATGGCGTTGGCGACAGCGTCGATAATGGCTTTGGTTTGTCCCGGCGTAGCAACGCCGGTGGAGTCGCCGAGGGAGACTTCGTAGCAACCCATGTCGAGGAGGGCTTTAGAAAGTGGGGCGAGGGTGCTGGGCTCAATAGCACCCTGGTAGGGGCAACCGGCAACCACGGAGATATAGCCACGCACATCGATGCCTTCGGTGCGGGCAACGCTGGTCAGTTCGCTAGCACGGGCCAGGCCTTCGGCAATGGTGCAGTTGGTGTTTTTTTGGCTGAAGGCTTCACTGGCGGCGATAAACACGGCGACCTCGGTGACACCGGCAGATATAGCCCGTTCAAGGCCGCGCATATTCGGTGTGAGTGCCGAGTAAGTGACGCCGCTTTGGCGGGTTAATGTGCCGAACACGGCCTCGCTACCGGCCATTTGTGGCACCCATTTGGGGCTGACAAAGCTGCCGCTTTCGATGGCTGATACACCGGCAGCGGCGAGCAGTTCGATGAGTGTGACCTTGGTGGCAGTATCCACCGGGGCGGGCTCATTTTGCAGGCCGTCGCGGGGGCCAACTTCAAAAATCTTAACGTGCTGTGGCAGGCTCATAAGTCTTGCTCCGGTTTTCTCTTTCTATTACGTGCAGCGGGGAAGGGGAG
>JBFHDT010000095.1:0-7474 GCA_041584575.1 Porticoccaceae bacterium | reverse complement strand
CACCGACCAATAAAAACTTGATGGAACTGATTTTTATTGTCGATGCCATGCGCCGCTCTTCAGCGGGTCGCATCACAGCGGTAGTGCCCTACTTCGGCTACGCCCGCCAGGACAGACGTGTGCGCTCGGCCCGAGTCCCCATCAGCGCCAAAGTCGTCGCTGATATGATCAACAACGTTGGCGTTAATCGCGTCTTGACCGTCGACCTACACGCCGAGCAGATCCAGGGCTTTTTCGATTGCGCAGTGGATAATGTCTATGGCTCGCCCGTATTACTCGACGATATTGAAAAGCAAAATTACGAAGACCTGCTTGTGGTGTCTCCCGACATTGGCGGCGTGGTGCGCGCCCGGGCCATTGCGAAACAGCTCAATACCGACCTGGCGATTATCGACAAACGTCGGCCCGAGGCCAACCAGGCCCAGGTCATGAATATTATCGGTGACGTCGCCGACCGCACCTGTTTGCTGGTTGACGATATTGTCGATACAGCTGGCACTTTATGCAAAGCTGCAGATGCCCTCAAAGAACAGGGCGCTAAGCGCGTCGTTGCCTACTGCACCCACCCGGTTTTGTCTGGCAAGGCGATAGAAAACATTCGCAATTCCCAGCTCGACAGCTTGGTGGTCACCAACAGCATTCCCCTGACTGCGGAAGCTAGCGCCTGTGAGCAAATACGCCAACTGTCATTGGGCCATATGCTTGCCGAGGCCATTCGCCGGGTCAGCAACGAAGAATCCATCAGCGCAATGTTTGACTAAATACTAGTCAACTTTGCACGGATACCTCCCCACCACATTTGTCGGCGGGGTTTAACCTCACCCGCTATAACCTGGGTCGCAGCAGCTATAGCGGTACAACATAGGAGTAAAGGCAAATGGTCGATTTCGCCCTCAATGCCAAAGTCCGTAGCGATATAGGGAAAGGTGCGAGCCGCCGCCTACGTCGCTTGGACAACCAAGTACCCGCCATTATTTATGGCCTGGACAAAACGCCTGAGAATATTTCTCTGGCCAGCAACGAGCTGACCCACGCTCTGGAGAATGAAGCCTTTTATTCTCACATCATTGAGCTGGACGTGAACAACAACAAGCAGAACGTGATTCTTAAAGACGTGCAGCGCCACCCGGCAAAAGTTGAAATACTGCATGTTGATTTTCTGCGTGTCGACCTCACACAAAAGCTCACTATTCGTGTGCCTCTGCACTTCATTAATGAAGAAGAGTGTCACGGCGTTAAAATGGAAGGCGGTCAAATTTCACACAGCACGAACGAGCTGGAAGTTGAATGTCTGCCTGGGGATATACCCGAGTACATCGAAGTTGATATGACGGCAATCACACTCGGTCAAACGCTGCACATATCCGATGTTAAGTTGCCCGAAGGTGTCACCAGTGTTGCCCTGTCTCACGGTGAAGATCACGATCTACCTGTCGCTGCAGTCAACAAGTCTAAAGCTGTCGAAGAAGACACTGAAGGCGACGTTGTAGAAGCTGCAGACGACGTAGGTGAGGAAGAAGAAGCCTAAGGGCTCGCTCGCCTCCTCCGCAAGGCTCTGGCGTTGGATACGGCAGTGAAGCTCGTAGTGGGGCTGGGTAACCCCGGCCCCCAGTACGCGCACACCCGCCACAATGCTGGGGCCGATTTCGTTACCGCCCTGGCCGAGCATCACGGAGCCAGTTTTAAAAAAGAAAACAAATTCTCCGGCGAAACGGCCCGCATTACCTTAAACGGCCAGGACATACGCTTACTGAGGCCGTTGACCTATATGAACCTCAGTGGTCAAGCCGTCGGGCCGATGGCCAAGTTTTATAACATCCCTCCCGAAGCCATACTCGTCGCCCACGATGAACTCGATATCGAACCCGGCAAAGCCCGTCTCAAGATTGGCGGTGGTCACGGCGGACACAATGGCCTAAAAGATATTATCAAAGCCCTGGGAAACAATAAGAACTTTGCCCGCCTACGCATTGGCATCGGCCACCCCGGCCACGCTAGCGAAGTGGTGAATTACGTCTTGCGCCGCGCACCTCAATCCGAGCAACAACTCATTGAAGATAGCATTAGCGCCGCTCTTAAGATCGCACCCGAGCTTGTCGAGGGCCAATGGAACAAGGCGATGAAAGCCCTGCATACGCAATAAGTACAGAGGCAAACAGATATTCCACTCAACCAGTCATTAGCGCGAACTGAGTAACAGGCGCGCCCATTCAGCAAACACAGAGGATCACCATGGGTTTCAAATGCGGTATTGTCGGCCTGCCCAACGTGGGCAAATCGACCCTGTTTAACGCACTCACCAAGGCTGGTATTGATGCGGAAAACTTCCCTTTCTGCACTATCGAGCCCAACACCGGTGTTGTGCCCGTACCCGATCCTCGCCAGGACGCTCTCGCCGCCATCGTTAACCCCGAACGCGTCCTGCCCACTACCATGGAATTTGTTGATATTGCCGGACTGGTCGAAGGCGCCTCAAAGGGTGAAGGCCTGGGCAATCAGTTTTTGGCGAATATCCGTGAAACTGACGCCATTGCTCATGTGGTGCGCTGCTTTGAAGATGAGAATGTCATTCACGTCGCCAATCAAATAAACCCGCTAGCCGACATCGAGATCATCAACACCGAACTCGCCCTTGCCGACCTCGATGCCGTGGAAAAAGCCTTACAAAAAACGGCCCGCGCCGCGAAAGGCAAGGATAAGGACGCGATTGCTTTGCAGGCTGTGCTCGAGCGCCTGCTGCCCCACCTTAATGAAGCCAAGCCGTTACGCAGCCTCGGGCTATCAGAGGACGATATTGAGAAACTGGGCGAAGTCAGTCTAATGACACTCAAACCCACGCTCTACATTGCCAACATTGCCGAAGATGGCTTTGAGAACAATCCCCTACTCACCGCAGTCGAAGAGCTCGCCGCTACCGAGGGTGCCCAGGTGGTACCCATTTGCAATAAGCTCGAAGCGGAAATCTCTGAACTGGACGATGACGATAAGGCTGAATTTCTCGCCGACCTGGGCATGGATGAACCCGGCCTCAATCGTGTGATTCGCGCTGGCTACCAACTGCTCGACCTGCAAACCTATTTTACCGCCGGCGTGAAAGAAGTCCGCGCCTGGACCATCCCGATTGGCGCCACTGCACCCCAGGCCGCAGGAAAGATTCACACTGACTTTGAAAAAGGCTTTATCCGCGCCGAGATTATTAGCTACGACGACTTTATCGCCGGCAATGGCGAACAGGGTGCCAAAGATGCCGGCAAATGGCGGCTTGAGGGCAAGGACTACATCGTGCAGGATGGTGATGTCATTCACTTCCGGTTCAATGTGTGAGTTCTAGCCCCGACCTCTCTAAAAAAACAACAGCGAAGCCTAGCGAGAACAACCAGACCAGCAGCCCCCCAGGCGCCACGACAAAAAGTGGTATTCACACCACCTCGGGGCGTAGTGCCTACGGTTTTGGCCTGGTGCTGCTGGCCTGTGTGACCTGGGGCTTCTTCCCTATTGCCGCCAAGGGCATCACCCACCAGCTAGACGCCCACACCATTAATTTCTACCGCTTTGCCATCGCTGGGCTCATGCTACTGCCCTTCTTGATCACTCGGGGCTCTCTACCGCGACTCGTCGATAAAGGTAGGGCTCGGCATAATCTGCGCCTCGTCGCCTGCGCTCTTCTGCTGATTGTTAACTACTTTTTCTACATTATTGGCGTGCAGCACATCACCCCCAGCGCCACACAAATATTAATTCAATTTTCGACCGTCATGCTGCTACTCGCGGGCGTCTTTTTTTTTGGTGAGCGTCTGTCCCGTCGTCAATGGCTGGGTTGTTTGATTTTTTTAGCCGGCCTGGTGATTTTCTTCTATCCTCGTATTATCGCTATGGTCGATGGTTTCAATGACTACGCCCTGGGCATGGGTCTAATCTCCCTGGCCGCCATCTGCTGGACCGGCTACACCGTACTTCAGAAACAACTGTTGCTGCACTTCACCTCCTCGCAAATCATGCTGGTGGTTTATCTTCTCGGCTCATTAGTCTTTCTGCCTCTAGCACAGCCACTGAGTATTTTTGAGCTTTCCACCACCGGCCTGCTGTTACTGATCTTTTGTGGCACCAGCACCTTAATTGGCTCCAGCAGCTTCTCCGAAGCCATGGCCCATATCGAAGCCTCCAAAGCCAGCGCCATGCTCTCAACCCTGCCCGTATTTACAATTTTATTTATGTGGTGCCTGAGTTTTATTCCCGGTTTTGCCATTACACCAGAACCTCTAACTGGCCTCACCCTTTCCGGGGCCGCACTAGTGGTATTCGGTGCCTTGATGGTTGCCCTGAAGAGTACTCGCAAGCTCTAGACGAGCAGTATTCTACTGGCGTAATGAAACGTCGCTTACTGCTTTTCAGACTACTCCCAGCCCTGCTAGCGGTGCAGCTCACTCCATTTTAAAGTCGAGCGGCATACACCCTCTGCCCAACAATGAGTTAACAGGCGCCAGGCATTAAAATGCCAAACTCAGGGAGACACACAGCCCGCGCACAGCGGCGGCAGGCATTAAGGTGAGGTTATTACAGCACGGATTCCAGGGCCCCGAAGCTTAGCCTACAGTCCTGTGGGCCTGATCGTCAGTGATTTCGACGACAGCGCCGAACACCTCATAACAATTACCGACAAACTACAGCGTCCCACGGGCCTCGCGATTCACAACAACTGACTCTATATTCCCGAAGCCGATGTGATTGGTCATATTGCCTACAGCTCCCTTAGCGGCACAACGCAGCAACGGATATCGCTTTTAATCGCGACGATAAACCCAATAGATGTTAACGCAACGCCTTCTCTACACTAATCGGGATCGGGAGCTGGTCAACGCTGAACGGCTATAACATGGCTTCACTACCATGATGGCGAATAGACTGGTGTAAAACATATCTTAACGCCCAAAGGCAAAATGCTCGGACGTCCCACTGAATTCGCCCATAACGAAGATAGCAACTTTTACATCGACAACGACCATGTCTCCACCCTGGATCGCCTATACCCGGCTAAAAAGCCAGAATAATCAACTCGTCTAAATGTCCAGACCAAATAGACCCAGTAAAGTGGCCTGCTAACTTGACAACCCGTACTGAAATCGCCAAAATCCCCCGCCTTCAAAGATTGACCAATTTGTGGCTATGTAGCTCAGCTGGTTAGAGCACAGCATTCATAATGCTGGGGTCGGCGGTTCAAGTCCGCCCATAGCTACCACTCCTTAAAATTTCAAGACGCCGCTATCGGCATCCCGCCTAAGCAGCGCTATTGTCATAAGTAAATACATCTATTTATTGTTACCAGCCCTTCACAGACAAGCTATCTGGCAAACTATTGCACCTAGCAAGACTGCTTAGCACTATTCTTTTCTCGTCATCAAATAGTGGTTGCAGCTCCAACACCCTGGTGAATGCGCCACAGCAACGACGGTATCGCCAAATTAAGACGAAGAACACTACAAATAGTCACTATGTGAGTAGTGCGCGCAACTGTTCCAAATCGGCACTGGCTCTATTTTTATCCTCAACTTTCAGTACCTTTTCACTGCGTAGGGCAGAGATCATTCGACTCGCAGTTTCTGTCGTGATGGCAAGCATGGCACCCATATCCTCCCGGGAGGGTAGAAAAAAGTCATCGCTCTCACTGATCGATGACAGATGCAGCAACAAGTGAATCACACGCTGGCGGGCCTGCCCGGTCGACAACTCAGTTATCCAGTAGTCGGCATCACTGGATATCTTCTGCCAGCGGGCGAGCATTTGTTGATGCAAGCGAGGGGTATCACGATTAATACGCAGCACTTCCGACACTGGAATCCGGCACACATCAAGCGGCTCGAGTGCCTCGGCGCAGTGCGCATAGGGCAAACCTGCAAGTACTTCTATACCCACCAGGTCACCTTTGCCCAGCAGGCGAACAATACGGTAGCGACCGTCGGAGCTATAGTTGACCAACTTCACTAAACCACTGCGAATGGTGTACACAAAGTCCGGGCTATCGTCACTACGATACAAGGCTTGAAACGGTTTAAAGTGAAGATCGACAATGGGCTGATGGATAAGCTTAAAATCGTCTTCCTTGAGATCGGCAAATAGCACTAGATCGCGAATACCACAGGCTTCACATTTGCTGAGTTCACGCCAAACTTCTTCAATGACTTCGATTTTCACAGCTGTTCCCGTATTAGCTTGCTCGATGTTTAATCCCGACGCCCTTTAATATTCTCGGTCACCTCCTGGATATTCATACTCCGACTACCGCCACCGGTGCGTAAATAGGGTTGAGGGCCTTCTTCGCGACTTTAACTTTAGTAGACCCACAATCGTTTTTAGGGGCACCGCTTACAGACTTTTGATTCAAGCTATCAATGGTATCCCGTTGCATGCGAATACAATTCAGAACAATGACTTTGCGTACATCAGGGCAAGCCCCACCCGAAACGCGTATAAACAGTCGTTACTTCCCTAAGATTCTTCAAAAAACCTGCACCAAAACACAACTATGCGGACAGTAAACTGCCATGATTGCCTCTCTCAGGGAGCCTGTAAAGTTTAGCCATAGAACACGGAGCAATCATGATTAAGGGCCTTATTTTTCGCATCATTATGCTTATGGTGATAGCCACCGGAATTATGTCCTATATCGCCTCACTTAACGGGATTGATATTCGCCATTTTTTGCCGACATTTGAGCGCCCACAACTGCCGAACCTCCAGCTACCCGCAATGCCCGACATTAAACTTTCCACCGAGGGCGATGAGGATAGGCAGCCCGCAACCGTGAGCAAAATATATAAGTGGCGCGGTGACGATGGCAGCTGGCACTTTAGCGAAAATTTACCCGAGGGTGAAGCAGCCGAAAAAGTGATCTTTCTCAACTCTGAGGCCAACGTCGTTGAAAGCTTACCCGGGCTCAACAAAACCAAGAACCCAGCGCCTGAGCTAGAAGACAAGCCTGTTGAGCCACAGTCGCCCCCGCCTATAAACATCAACCCCTACAGCAAACAAGCCATCGACAAGCTGTTAAATGATGCCCGGGGCGTACAGGAAATAATGAATCAACGTAATCGAACGTTAGAGCAAGCTATTCGGAGCCAATAAACCAGCCAACTCTCGACCTGGCCAAAAGCACCGCCGTCTAAAGTCAAGCGCCCCTCTTGTATCACGTCGATAAAACAAGAGCTGGCGTATTTGACACCCCCCTCTAAAACCCCCGTCAATTCTTTGACAAACCACGACAGAAACCCCTAACCCACTGTATTTAATAAACAAATATTAGTGGCATAGTTAGTGCTTAAACAAATTTACGTGATTCTTTGAATAAGCATCGATAAGTAACGTGTCAATAACACCCGTAAGACTCCACAACATAAGGATTAGCAAAGTTTGAATAAAACCGTAGCAATAATCATCAGTATTGTAGCCCTGTTGGTCGCAGGCAGTGGTGGCGCCTGGT
>JBFHDT010000094.1:0-7532 GCA_041584575.1 Porticoccaceae bacterium | reverse complement strand
CCCCTGCTTACTGGGGATATATCAACGAAATACAACGCCAGCTCGACATACCAGTGATTGCCAATGGCGAGATCTGGACGCTAGAAGACTACATCGCCTGCCGTGAGCAGTCGGGCTGTGACAGCGTTATGCTGGGACGTGGGCTGTTGGCTCGTCCCGATTTAGGACTTGCCATTAAGGCCCATCAACGCGGTGAAGAGTACCAATATATGACTTGGCCTCAGATCGCAGCATTAGCCTTGAAATTATTGCAGCTGACGCAAGCCTATTATCCGGCGAAACACATGGGCAATCGTATTAAACAGTGGCTATTTTATTTAATGCGCAACTACCCACAGGCTGGTACTTTGTTTGAAAATATCAAACGTTCCAGGGATTTTGACTTTATTGAGCAGGCCCTGATACGAGAAACTGAAGTCTGGTCATAGGCGTAAACTGGTCTGAATGAGCATTTATTCTTAAGGGCTATCCCAGAACCAAGCCATTGTCTTTGCCGACTACTCATCGGAGAAGAGTGTTGATGACCAAGTTCGCTAGACCAGCGCTAGTTTCCATGAGGGAAACGACAGGCTCGCAACCGGGTTTTGTCACCTTACTTTAGTCGGAGATCCGTATTACCTGCACAACAAAATCAATTTAATTAGAGCGATATCTCAAAAATGTGTCAGGTATATCTTTGCCACATTACTTTCAGTTCGATAGAGTCTAATACCAACACCACAGCTTTCAATTAAGCGCTGGCATTTAAAACCCGCCATAAAAAGAGGCTAGCATGCACCAACAAATACCCCCAGACTGGAAAATCCAGCGTTCCACTCCTTTTTTTACCCGTGCAAACGTGCCCCAGGCTTTACTCAGCCATCACAATACGGCGGAGGGTGTATTTGGCCAGCTCTGCGTAATGGCCGGCAGCGTGACGTATTACGGCTTTCATGATCAACACAGCTCGGAACCTGAGCTGACTCTCACTATTAATGCAGGTGAATTCACTACTATTCCTCCTCAGTATTGGCACCGAGTTGAACTCAGTGACGATGCGCAATTTAATGTTAATTTCTGGTCTAAAAAAGAAAAAATCGACCAGGCACTCATTAATACGAAATAGTTATACTGGAACCCGTTACTTAAAAGTAAGTGACGGGCAAAAACCTGGCTGCCCGTGCCTCACTATTCACTGGAAAAAAACAGGTTTCGATAATAGCTCAGGGCTTTCCCATGGCTGTTATCGGTATCAGTCATTACCGCGATGCCATCGATATAGCGCAGGTCTTCACCAAACTGCTGACGTAGATCAGCACGAACATTTCTTTTCTCTGTACGCCATTGGCCAGAAAATGTACTACCTGATTCGAGGGCTATCATTCGTGCATTTTCCGTATAAGCATTGGGCCAGACGCTGCCTACAGGCTGATTACTGGACCAAACATAGTTTATCGCTCTGGTTTTCCAGAAGAAAACCCCACCACTAATGACAACGTAAACCCGCGCCGGGTAGTCATCGCCTTCTTTTTGACGCTCGTTAAGGACACCCAAATACTTGTCGACCAGCCAACTCCAATTCAAATAGGGTGTTTTTTCAAGATCAACACGTAATTTTTTATACAAGGCAGAAGCTGAATTTTTACTGTCTGCGAATAAAACCTTGTCGCCATTACGCTCGACAATGGTGTACTGAGTTTGTCCATAAAAATGTTTTTCAGACCATCCGGCCAGCCCCTCTGTAGCAAACTGACTGAGTGCAATAGTCTCTGCCTGCAAGGGCAATGCAAGCAGCAGTAAGCTGCATAAAACGCTATACACCTTGAATATTGTCACTGTACAAGTACGCCTTTGACAATTTACTTTACCGTTGTCACATACACAGAGTTACTCGATGCCTCCCCAGTATAGGGATTGGGAAAAGTGATGGTGTGGGCTTCGCAATTAATAAATACACGACTTAGTAAGTCGCTAAACGCCTCGTCCGGTAATTCATTGGACCACAGCGCAAAGATACCACCAGAATAGATTTTTCCGGCTAGCCGCTTCAAGGACGCTTCGGTATAGAAACTTTGATTGGCATCATTCAGCCAGTGGCTCGGCGAGTGATCGATATCGAGCAGAACAGCATGTACTTTCTTATTTGGCTGGTTTTGATCAAAGCCCCTGTCGGCAGCAGTAGCTAACATAAAAAAATCACCCTGCACTAATTCACTGCGCGCATCTGTGGAGAGAATATCGCCAACCGGAAGCAAGCCTCGTTGATGCCAGCTGATAACGGGCTGCATAATATCTATCACCCGCATCAGCTTTACGTCTGGGTCTTTCAAAGCTTCTACGGCGGTATAACCCAGGCCCAGCCCGCCGACAATAATATCCAGCTCTTTTAAATGACCGTTGCGCTTTAAGGCTGCCAATCCCAGGGTCGATAGTTGTTCTTCAGCCTCGACGAAAAGACTCGACATTAAAAACTCATCACCCAATTTAACCTCAAAGATAATTTGATTCTGGAGGCGAGGTTCAGAGCGTCGCCTCAGGCTGATATCGCCAATTGGGCTGGGCTGGCAATCGAGTTCTTCAAATATAAATGACATAGTTAGCGCCGCTGTTTTTTGCGCAGCCTACTACAACTGTTATTTTTTTACTCTTGATATTTCCTTGGCTCGATGATTAAATGCAAATGATTATTAGTTGCATTAAGCACCTGGCGTGGTGTTATAACTAATCAACAACTAAACAAGGAAGACCATGAAAGGCCGAACAAGGAGCTATTTACTTGGTGCCATACTGTTACTTATCACAGCAGATGCAAGTAGCCTAAATAGCGAAGAAATATTGGGAGAAAAACTGTTCACGGACATCAATCTCTCTATTAATAACAATCAATCCTGCGAGTCCTGCCATTCTCTCTCGACTACTCGGGTGCCCACTGAGGTCAAACCAGGGGTATTCAAACTACGCAAGCAGCCCGCCTCTGGCTTTGTTGAACCCAATAATGTCCTTACTGGTAGTGCCGTTGCCTCGGGTTCTATTGATCGAGCCGTTGGTAGTGTCAATCCGCCGAGCATTGGCTATACGGCTTTTAGCCCAACATTTCACTGGGACGGCGAGTTATTTATTGGCGGGCTATTTTGGAATGGTCGCGCGGAGAATTTAATTGAGCAAGCAAAAGCGCCCTTCCTCAACCCCCTTGAAATGGCGATGCCGGATCAGTGGTCTGTCGTTGAACGGCTGAAAACTAAGCGTGGTTATCGACTGTTATTTCGCCACGTCTACGGTATTAACCTTAAATATATCCAACAAGGCGATGAGCAAGTCGAGACGGCTTTTAACGCCATTGCCCAGGCCATTGCCAGTTTTGAAAGAAGCGCACGCTTCAATCGTTTTGACTCGAAATTTGACTACGAGGCTGCTGGCATCACCACCTATAATGAAGCCGAGCAACGGGGCGCCGATCTTTTTGACGGCGTCGCACAATGTGGCCTTTGCCACAGTACAGAAGGTATTGATGGCGAACATTCACCCGCCCTGCTGACGGATTTTAGCTACGATAACCTCGGTGTACCCCCCAACCCCCAAATACCGGGTAAGCCAGCCTTCGACCCCGGCCTGTTAAACAACCCCCACCTATTAGCGGTGCGTGGTGAAGTCTCTGCCATTGAGGAGGTGGAAGGCCGTCATAAAGTGATGAGCCTGCGCAACATTGCTCTGACGCCACCCTATATGCACAACGGTGTCTTTAAAACACTGGAAGAAGTTGTGCATTTTTACAATACTCGCGATGTATTAGCGCAATGCTCAGCACCGAGTGATGCGACAAATCCGGGTTTTGGACTGGACTGTTGGCCAAAAGGTGAATTTCACAATACACGTAATACCGCCGAACTAGGCAACCTGGGTTTATCGCCACAGGACGAGGCCGACCTGACTGCCTATTTGAAAACCTTTACCGATAACTACCCCTTGTGGGGTAATAGTAACGGTTTAAAAGATGCCAACGTGCCCAGGCACAGCCCATCACCCTATGCCAACTATCCGGTGCCAGCTCTCCAGTGCCAAGATCACCATAGGTGTTTTCAGTCAGTGGATGACGAGTAACTGTCTTTGACCATCACATCGAAGGCAACAGAGGCAGTATCAGGACTTCTTCACGAATTCAGATTTCAATTTCATTGAACCGATACCCTCAATTTTGCAATCGATATCGTGATCGCCATCAACAAGGCGAATATTTTTCACCTTGGTGCCGACCTTCACCACCGATGACGATCCTTTGACTTTTAAGTCTTTAATCACCACCACAGTGTCACCGTCGCTCAATAGATTACCGTTACTATCTTTGATGACAAAGACATCGTCATCACTTTCCTCAACCGCAACTTGCGACCATTCGTGCGCGCATTCGGGGCAGACATACTGATCCCGGTCTTCATAAGTATATTGAGATTGGCACTGAGGACAGTTTGGTAGACCACTCATAGGGGGCCTTTGTCGTGAGTTAATAGGGCTGCGAATTCTAACAAAGGTAAACCTGACAAAGTGCTTGTTTCTATATCGTATAGCCCGGACTCAAGACTCCTTCTTTCATTAATCGAGTATTCAAGCCGTCCTATTTACCCCTTAATTATTGTTGATATACGCTGTAGTAAAGGTGCTAGTATTCCCCCTCGCATACTGCGCAAACAACATAAACAACAAGAGGTAAGTATGAAACTCATCAATTCTTTTGGCCCCAACCCCCGAATGGTTCGCATGTTTATGGCTGAACGAAATATCGAGCTTGCGACAGAAGAAGTCGATTTATTAGGCGGAGAAAACCGCGAGGCTAGCTATATGGCGCGCAACCCGGGTGCCCAAATGCCAGCACTCGAACTAGACGATGGATCAGTACTGGCAGAAACGACCACCATGTGCGAATACCTGGATGAAAAATTTCCAGGGCAGTCGATGCTCGGTGAAACGCCAGAAGAGCGCGCCAAAAGTCGCATGTGGACGCGCCGCGTAGAGTTAAATATTACGGAGAATATTTATAACGCTTTTCGTTACGCCGAGGGGTTTGAGTTGTTTAAAGATCGATTACACTGCCTGCCCGAAGCCGCCGACGGCCTCAAAGCAAAAGCTCAAGGTCAACTGGCATGGCTCGATGGTTTAATGGCAAATAGTGAGTATGTCGGTGGCGATTCGCTAGGCATTGCCGACCTGGTGCTTTACTGCTGTCTCGATTTCGCCCAGGGCGTTGGTCAGCCATTGAACCCTGAATTTGAAAACCTCAACGCCTGGTATCAGCGCATGGAGCAACGCCCCAGTGCTAAAAGCAGCCTCCACCCCACTAGTGCAGCCGTTGGTATGAAAGGCTAAAAGCTTTCATTATCATTATTAATAATCGGGGTAGGCCCAAGTGATTAAGCCTACCCCGTCTGCCTCAGCACCTTATAACTGGCTATCAAAAGCCCTACTTCTCAATCTCCGCTTTTGCCTTGTTTGCTCAGGCGATGTCTAGTTTAAACCCTGTACTACATGCATTCCTTCGACAGCCAAAGGCGCGCCGGCATAGGCAAAGGCTGTTAACATTAGCTCTTCTAACTCTGCTTTGGTCACTCCGTGGCGTATCGCTGCTGGCACATGAATATGTAATTCTTCCGTTCTGCCAAGCACAGTCAGTACGGAAACCACCAGCAAACTTCGATCGCGCCGCGATAATTGTGAGCGCGCCCAAACTTCGCCAAAGGCAAAATCAATACCGTAGGCACCCAGGGGGCCGAGTTTACCTGCCATCGCTGTAATCACTTTGTCGGGATCGGAGGCGGTATTACCCGAGAGTTTGGCCATCACCGCTGCACCGCGCTCGCGTCGCTCGGCATTGGAGAATTTCCCCGCTGGAGCTAACTTGCCATTCTCCGGCCCGTGCCCCAGTTTGGCGAGAATGCGGTTGGTTTCTGCCATGGCATCAAGGGCGCGGGGGAAACCCGCATAAGCAGCGATGTGCGTCATGATTTCGCGGATCTCGGTGGCGGTAAGCCCATGATTCAAGCCACCGGGCACGTAATAACTCAGCTGATTGGTCTGATGAAGCGTGGCGAGCATGGTCAGTACAATAAGATTGCGGTCACGCTTGCTTAAGCCTGGGCGGCTCCAGATATCACCCAACACAAAATCAAGTGCGAAAGAGCCCAAGGGGCCATTTTCAGCCTCAAGTTGAGTGGCCATTTGCGTGGCATCAGCCTTTCCAGTGAGAGAACTAAGAACGGCTATACCCCGCGCTCGGCGCTCTTCGAAATCTGTTGTGCCGGCATTGGACATACCCACAGCTATTACTGTAGAAAAACAAAAAATCACAGCATTAAAAAATTTAGAATTAAGTTTATTAGTCACTTCAACCACCCTTTTTTTTATATGTTATTTAATAGTGTTTAAATCGTATCTTATGTTAATAAACCACGCGCAACTTGGCTGTTTGCCGCGATAGGGCAACCAAATTATCGGCGCTATCCCAGATCATACCATCTTCACTCACTACGCCCTTGGTAATAAAGCTGGTTTTAAATTGACAGCGCAATGGCCCAGCACACGGTCGACGATGGATTTGTACGGACATTTCAATAGTTGGCACCCTGCCTTTTGCTCCGTAAATGGCAAAGGCTGGCGGTGGCAAAGCATCACAGAACATCAGCACCCCAAACAGGTCAATATCTGTTTTGTCTTTAAATGCTTGCCAGCCTTTCCAGGTAGAATCACCATCGGGATTCTTAATGAGTGCATCAATGTTATTAGGGGCCAAACGCTGAATCAGTCTATCGCGAAGTTTTAGGTTAGGTGCATGAGGCATATCGACACAGTTATCATAATTGGGCATGTCGGGGATATCCTCCTTGATCAAAGTCTCACCATTGAGGTGTTCAATGTTTTGATAGACACCAATCAATTGTATTTTGACTTCTCCGTTTTGAATCAGCTTGACCATACCATTGGAAGTTGATTTACCGACACGCAAGAGTTCAAACTCACAGCGCACTGGTCCTGGTTCAGTGCGCGCCAGATAATACGCCGTAACATTCAGTGGGTCATCGTGAGGCAAAGCTTCACCCAATACTTTGGCACCCAGCGCCAGGGTGTAACCACCATTGGGCACCTTGCCGATACACCAGTCGGGGGAAAAATAGCCCTCCCACACATGGTTATTAGTTTTATGTAGTGCCGTACTGCGAGCAAATTCACTGCTATGAATTTTTAAGTTGCCGTTCAATTTTTCACCTCTCTTAACAAGGTTTAATAAAAGTTTATTGCCGCTGTTGATGATTTTAACCGCAGACCAGGTCCCCTCAGCATTACATGGCTGCTCGGTGATTCTTTTTGCTTCACTGGACTCGATAAACATTACCCGATAAGCAATATTTTTCGGATCGTTGGAGCGCCTTATCGCAATGGTGCCATCACATAGCGTAATAATTGCAGTTTCAGATTTCCCCGACCTGCTATTCCTGCTGCCTGATCGAGGCGCTAATTCACGTCATTGCTATAACTGCGCCCCTGAGCACCGGCATAAGCCGTATTGG
>JBFHDT010000093.1:0-7594 GCA_041584575.1 Porticoccaceae bacterium | reverse complement strand
GATACCATCGACAGCCCCGAAGCGCTTAAATTACCCTTGAAACTGGCGCTCGCACTGATGAAAGACGCCAATGGCGACATTGATATCGACCTACCCGTCCAGGGCAATCTGAATAATCCCGGAGTGAAAATCGGCGGCATCGTCTGGAAGGCCTTTAGCAACTTATTAATAAAAGTAGTGGCTAGTCCCTTCCAAATGTTGAGCGGCCTCTTCGAAAACGGTGACGTCAGCGGTCTCGATAATGTTGCTTTCACCCCCGGCACCAGCACACTCGTCAGCAGCGAGCAGCAAAAACTCGACAAACTCACTAAAGCCTTGCAGCAAAAGCCAGCGTTAGCTCTGAACGTGAGCCCCTGTTATCAGCCAGAAAACGACTTTCTCGCCCTGCAAACCTTGCAGTTCAATCAGCTCTACAACGCCTCCGTCGGCGAGAGTGAACTTTCAGCCGAGCCCACTAACTACCAGAGTGCTGTGCTAGAAAAGCTATATAAAGCGACGTTTGGCAACGATAAAATGACACAGCTAAAAACAGAAAGTAAGCAATTACTTACGCAGAAGATAAAAGAAAATATGGAGGGCGATGAGATGGCCGTCCAGATCAATCAACACATTGACGAACAAATGCTACTGCGGCTTGTCAATCAGCAATCGATCGATCCTACACAACTCATCAGCCTGGCAAGGCAGCGTGCACAAAGTGTCTTCAACTACCTAACCAGTAATGAAGCAGTTGATGCCCCGCTCAGCCCATCGCGGGTGCAAGTAGAAAAAGAGGCCTTAAAACGGGTGTCCGATACCACCGCCATCGCCTGCCCGTTGAGCTTAACGGCGCTGTAAAAACTCCTCAGTCATGTACCCCGTCAATTTAGCCTGCACAATCTGCATGACGCAGGCGGCCGCGCGCCCTATAATTCCGCCCAGGTACTGCGTGACGCAGTACACATGAGCAAAAACCACCCAGATAAAAGCGGGAACAGCCTATGGCCATTATCAACCCCCTCTACAAAGTACTCGGCCGCTCGCCGATTAAACCCATGCAGCAACACATGGGCGAAGTGGTGACTTGCGTGAAATTCCTGGAGGGCTTTTTTAAGGCCTCTAACAGCGGTGACTGGCAACTGGCGAGTACCGTTTATGACCAAATTTGTGCCAGCGAACGAGCAGCCGATGAGCTGAAAAAACAGATCCGCCTGCATTTGCCGAAAAGTTTATTCATGCCGATGCCGCGTACCGACCTGCTCGACCTGGTAACCACCCAGGATCGCATCGCTAATGGCGCGCGCGACATTGCCGGTTTGATGCTGGGTCGCAACATGACCATTCCAGAGTCCCTGCAAGACTGCGGTATGGCTTTCCTAAAAACAGCCATTGCGGCAACGGAGCAGGCCTTCGTCGCCATTAACGAGCTCGACGAGTTGCTCGAGACCGGCTTTGGTGACCGCGAAGTAAGCTTTATCGCCACCCTGATAGAAGCTCTGGATGAACTCGAACACGAAAATGACCAGCTGGAGCAGGACCTCCGTAAAAAGCTGTTTGCACAGGAAGCCAGTCTACCCCCCGTCGATGTGATGTTCCTCTATAAGATCATCGACACCGTGGGCGAAATGGCTGACAACGCCGAGCGCGTTGGCGCCAGGCTGCAACTGCTACTAGCCCGTTAAACGCGGGCTTTACCCTTACCTACACCTCCTCCTTCATCTCTTTGATCGACTTGCCTTATGACAATTATTGCTGAACACGGCTATTTGCTCCTTTCACTCGCCTGCGTTTTTGGTTTCTTTATGGCCTGGGGCATTGGTGCCAACGACGTCGCCAACGCCATGGGCACCTCGGTCGGCTCCCGAGCCCTGACCGTCAAACAGGCGATTTTGATCGCCATGTTGTTTGAGTTTCTCGGAGCTTATCTGGCCGGTGGCGAAGTAACAGCCACTATCCGCAAAGGTATTATTGACACTGCATCGATTGGTGACAAACCCGAATTACTGGTTTTCGGCATGCTCGCGGCACTGTTGGCAGCGGGCACCTGGCTGCTAATAGCCAGTATTAAAGGTTGGCCGGTGTCGACCACGCATACCATTGTCGGCGCCATTGTTGGATTTGCCGCCGTGGGTATTTCGGTGGATGCTGTGCACTGGCCGAAGGTGGGTAAAATCGTTGCTAGCTGGGTGGTCTCGCCGGTACTGGCTGGTGTTATGTCTTACGCCCTGTTCAAGAGTGTACAAACGCTGATCCTCAATCACAACGATCCCTTCACCCGCGCCAAACGCTTTATTCCCGTGTATATGTTTGCCGTGGGCTTCTTAATGTCGATGGTGACCCTGCTCAAGGGCCTTAAGCATGTGTTTAAAGACCAGGGCGTGAGCATGAGTTTTGGCGAGTGCGCCCTCTATGCTGCGGGTGCTGGCTTGATCGTCACCCTGATCGGCAACTACTTCCTCAGCCGTATTAAAGAAGACCCCAACATTGACCCCAACGACCGTTTCGCTAACGTCGAGCGCGTGTTCGCGGTGCTGATGATCTTCACCGCCTGCAGCATGGCCTTTGCCCACGGCTCCAACGACGTCGCTAATGCCGTCGGCCCGCTGGCCGCAATCGTCGGCATCGTCAAAAGCGGCACAATTGCGGCAAAAACAGCAATGCCAAGCTGGATTTTACTACTCGGTGGTGCTGGTATTATTCTTGGTCTGGCCACCTATGGCTTTAAAGTAATGGCCACTATCGGCCAAAAAATTACTGTTCTGACCCCGAGCAGAGGCTTCGCCGCCGAGCTGGGTGCTGCCGCAACAGTCGTGCTGGCGTCGGCCACCGGTCTGCCCGTTTCAACCACTCACACCCTGGTCGGCGCGGTACTGGGTGTTGGCTTTGCGCGCGGTATTGCCGCCATTAACCTGCGCGTAGTGGGTACTATCTTTATGTCCTGGCTGGTGACGCTGCCTGCCGGCGCCGGTTTGTCGATTGTCTTCTTCTTTATCCTCAAAGGTATATTTGCCACCTAATGCCAGCACGCAGGGCTTACACCAAAAACCGCAGCCCCGAGCTGCGGTTTTTTTATTCTTAATGATGCCCTGAAGCACGATAACCTGTGCCCCTAAACTGGCCGCTATTAATTGTCGATAAACCGGGATGCGCCTCATTATCACCAATGTCGGAAAAATCAATTTGCTCAAACCCCTCCAACTGAGCCTGTAAAGAGGCTAGCTTCCGTGGTAATAATGACAGCAATTTAAGACGATAGTGACGTCCGGCCTGAGACCAGTTCGCAGACAGTGGTAGGGCCTGTTCTTCTAACCAATAAAGCTCTACTTTAGCTGAACCAAAGCACAGTGCCTCGCCCTGTGCTGAAAGCTTTTCACCGCACCTCGGTAAGGTTCGCCAACGCGGATCCAGCTGACGGTCAACCAACTGTAAGTCAGTGGGTAGCACAGCATTCCCGCCAAGTGAGACCCTATCACCTGTGTCGTAATCAATAATCAGCTGTTGAGGAAAGTAAATGCGCTGGTAGTGCACGGCGCCCCGGCTTGAGCGCTGCCACATTTCAGCCACACCCCGCTGTGGGTATTCTCGATACACGCGATTTTCGCTACGCTGCACATTAATGAGCAGGCTACGCTTAGCCACTCCCTGACCATCAAGCTCAAGTATTTCGTAATTGGCTTGCAAGGCTTCGCTCGCATGACCAGCGAGGGCAAACAAAGAAAGCGCGCCAATTAGCGCGCCTCCTGCTTTTTGCAATCGCTTAACAAGCAGACCTGGCAATGATATGTGCAAGCCTTTGTTCGCTTTACTCATACCGTTTATCTCCGGTGGCTTACCTTCCTGGGGGAAAGCATGCGCCTGGAGGCCTTACGCATGATGTGGTAAATGACATTTTGCTCCATAACCCCGTGTACCAGGTGCGAGCCGGGGCCGGTGGCATAAATGGCCACATCTTCTGCAGCGTGAGTTTCCGAACCCAGATGAACCAGTGACTCCTGATGGTATCCAGGGCTTTCGGTGTCAACGCCATTGAGATCCATGCGCCCGGGGTCCGCAGCTTCATCATAACGCGCATCGGCATTCGTCTCATCGCCGAGATCGGCAAAACCGAGGCCGTTGGTATAGCCAACCGTGGTGTAGGGAAGCTCATCTTTGTCCAAAGTGGGCGAGTCTTCAGGCTCACCACTCGAATCATTTTGGACGACTTTACCGAGGATGGGGTTACCTCGCGTAGGATAACCGGCGATAGTAAACACGTGACTGTGGTCGGCAGTAACAATGATTAACGTGTCATCACTCGCCGTATCGACAGCTTTTTGTACTGCGTTCGAAAACTCGATGGCATCGGTCAAGGCATTGTAAGCGCTGCCGGCATGGTGTCCGTGGTCAATACGCCCAGCCTCTACCATTAAGAAATAGCCCTTGCGGTTTTTGCTCAGGATATTGATCGACTTTTCAGTCATTTCGGTTAATGAGGGCTCGCCGCCGACATCATTACCCCGGTCAGCTTCGTAGCGCATATGCGACATATTAAAGAGGCCGAGCAAGTGCTCGGTGTCATCGGCATCAATAGCATCGAACTGTGCCTTGTTCCAGACATAGGCGGAACGCTCGTATTTACTCAGCCACTCCTGTGTTAAGTCACGTCCATCTTGCCGCTCACCTTTGCCTCCGTCTTCGGGGTCAGCACCTTCTTCACGCTTGAGAAAGCTGCGTCGGCCGCCGCCGAGAGCAACTTCAAGCCCATCCCCATAGGGGAACTCAATCAGCTGGCTGGCGATGTCCTGGCAAAGCTCAGGGTTAGCAAATTTGCTGGCATCGCGGTCATCTTCGTAATTGCGATCAACCGTGTGGGCATAAGTCGCTGCCGGCGTCGCGTGGGTAATACGCGCAGTGGAAATAATACCGGTCGACAGGCCTCGTTCTTCAGCCTCTTCAAGGAAGGTCGCCGCTTGTGCGCCCTCGAGTGTGGCGCAATCACCACGAGTCACCGTAGAGTCCACACCGATGACACCGGCCTTGGTTTTGATGCCGGACATCATCGCTGTCATGGTGCCAGCGGAATCGGGCGTTTGTTGGTTGGTGTTATAGGTTTTGGCTAACGCGGTGTAGGGGAAGTGTTCAAATGACAACAGGTTTTCTTCACCGTGGCCGCCTTTTTGCTGACCCTCAAGAATGCGTGCTGCCGTGACCGTGGAAACGCCCATACCATCGCCAACAAAAAGAATAATGTTTTTTGCCTTACCGAGCCCCAAACGCTGTTGCTCATAATTATGCTCAACGGCGTTGGCGCCACTTTCATACCACTGTTGCGCTGTTTTGGTGTCGGCGTTAACACCTCCGCTTGCACTCAGTGCCGCAAGCGCGGTGACAACGCATAAAGATTTATCGAATTTCACAGGGTGACCCTCTGCTTGTTTGGTGGTGGAGCCGCAAGCATAAGGGGAGCTTGTGTCATTCATTTTACGTTCCAATGACAATGCCCCTACGCCACCACAGCCACTCAGTAAACACAGCGCAAAGAAAAGACTAATTAAACAGGTAAGCGGCAAACGATGGCTCACTGCAGCCCCTCATCTCGGCCAGATCTTTGACAATGCTCGCGCTTGCACAGTAAATATGTACCGCCAGTAATTAAGCTATAAATAGCATGATCATCTCCAACTTTTAGCGTTGCTGTGTACACTATCGGAGCTCGCAAACACAAAATATTACATGTGCTAGTCATTGTTCTTTCTCCAGAAATAAGGGCCTTATCATTAATCATAATATTCTGGCAGGCACTGATTAAACCCCCAGCAAATTTTAACCGGCCAGTTTCCCAATCGACTGTCAGGGTTCTAAGGGCAAACCTTTGCTCATCGATTATTGCAGCTAGATTCTTTGTACTTGAACATGGCCGGTTCGGCCTCGTACTGATGAACTGATACACAACCTTCGTGTTGCTCTTAGGTTTCACTACCGCTACGCCAACCCTGTAGCGATATGTCAACAAAGGGGAGTGTTCCCTACGAGCTGGGTCGTCGCAAAGCGCAGCGAAGTATTACAGTCCTACTAATTTACGCTACTTTTCTAAGAACAGCTCAAACTTACCCACATCATGTCATGCTGTGATGAAGAAACCTTGACAGAATCAAGTCGCATTTTACGAAGCTACAACACCCGCCATACACAAAGTAGCGTATGGAAAATAAAGTGAAAATAAGAAATAGAAAGACGGGAGGGTAACTACTTAAAACCTGGCGCGGTATTGGCAATGAGCCCGAGCCCGCCAGGTATGTGGTCAACAAACTATTGCAAGGCGCTCAGCCGCTTCTGCAACCAGAAAATGGCATTTTCAAGGGTGGGGAAAATCGCGACGTCACTCTCTGACATCTCCGACATGGCAATAATTTGTTGGGCGGTCATTTCCCCAAACTGGTTATAGGCCACCACCGCCGACACTGCTATCCCAGGTAGGTCACCAATAATTTGCTGGGCATCAAAGCTTACGGAATAGGAATTTAACTTATGCACCACAAAACCAGTGGGCTCGTCATCCACCCACTGCGCAATGGCCTCATGTAAAGCCATGGCCATATCGACACTAATTTCAACACCCTCATCAATAATCATTTCAATGATGTTGTCCGTCGGACATTTCAAACACGCAAACGGCAATTTCAGTTCTGCGTTTTTCTCCATTAACACGTAACCCCTCATCTCACAATTTTAGTGATGCTAGCCCACTGGGCTCTCAGCCATACTACAAAAACTCATCATCAGCATAGGCTGACAGGTTAACCCCCTAAGATCCCAGCTTTTCGTACTCATCTCGGTCCGAGACTTCATAAAATATTGCCTCGTCAAGTAAGCCCTCACTTCGCGCCACAACACTGGATACCATGCAGTCACCGGTGACATTCACCGCTGTGCGCATCATGTCGAGCAGGCGGTCAACACCAATAATCAGCGCAATACCTTCAACCGGCAGACCCACTTGCTGTAACACCAGAGCCAGAGTAATCAAACCAACACCCGGCACGCCAGCCGTGCCGATAGACGCCAACGTCGCCGTCAACACCACAGCCACATAGCCGCCGAGGCTGATGTCGATATTAAAGGCCTGGGCAATAAACACCGTAGCCACGCCCTGCATGATGGCGGTACCGTCCATATTAATGGTCGCGCCCAGGGGCACAGTAAAAGAGGCGATGGCGTTGTCGATGCCCAGGCGTTTCTCGGCGACATTCATGGTCACTGGCATGGTGGCACTGCTCGACGAGGTGCTAAAGGCAAACAACATAGCCGGGCGTACGTTCTTCAATAAGATCCAGGGACTGAGACGCGTCAGAAGTGTAAACAGTGTCGTGTAAACCCCAAGGCCATGGAGCAGCAGTACCAAGGCGACCGTAAAAAAGTACTTGGCCAAATCGAGAATGGCAGACAGGCCCAGCTCACTAAAGAGTTTCGCCAGCAAACAGAAAACACCATAGGGCGCGAGGTGCATCAGTAGTGAGACCATAGTCATCACCACCTCGTTAAAACTCTCAAAAAAACGCAAAACCTCTTTGCCTTTGTCGCCGCTGTGGCTAACGGCCACGCCCATCAAAATCGCGAAGACAATCACCTGCAACAT
>JBFHDT010000092.1:0-7645 GCA_041584575.1 Porticoccaceae bacterium | reverse complement strand
CATTCCCGAATCTCGCCAGCAGGACGTGCTGGCAGATTTATTGGTGCGTCGCGGTGCCGCTGTACTACGCTGCCCGCTTATTGCGATTAAAGATAGCCCCGATGCAGAAGATGTAGAGCAATGGATGGCAGCCATGATAGCGGGTAAGTTTGACGACTTTATTATTTTGACCGGTGAGGGTATGCGTCGTCTTGAAGGCTTCGCCGAGCGCTTTGATTGCCAGCAAGACTGGCATCGGGCACTGACAGGGGTGCGTAAAATCGTTCGCGGCCCCAAGCCTGTTCGCGAACTACGCAAACTTCAGCTCCATGCTGACCTGGCGGGAGCGGCACCTACTACCGATGGCATTATTGAATCGTTACAGGATGCCGATCTGGCGGGGCGGCATGTCGCGGTGCAGCTCTATGGCAGTGACCCCAACGAAAAGCTCATTAACTTTTTGCAGGATAAGGGTGCAATGGTGAGTACGGTGGCACCTTATATTTACGCCACTGAGTCGGACCAAGAGCAAGTGGTGGCATTGATCCACCGGCTCGCCGAGGGGACTGTTGATGCAATACTATTTACCAGCCAGCCGCAGTATAAACATCTAGCCAACGTGGCTAAAAAAAATGGTCTTGAAAAACTGTTAGAGATGGGTTTGGAAGTAACAATAATTGGTGCCATTGGCCCGGTGATGGCGGACTACCTTAAAGAAGAAGGTGTGCGGGTCGATTTTATGCCCGAGAGCCATTATTTTATGAAGCCCCTGGTGACGGCACTTGGTGCTTTATTAGCAACACCTGAATTCAAATAATAACGTGCAACACTTGAGCTGTTTAACATGTGATAACTAGAGACCGTTACACAGGTGCGTGACATGAAAAGAAAATAGAATACTCTGTTGTCATTTTCTCAGCTGGCTTTTTACCGGCTGTGTTTGACATAAAAACCCTAGTTAGGTGTGCACTTTAGATTTGAATCAAAGGAGGATATTCCGTGAGTTTAGACGCTCTTATTCAACAGATAAAAAACCGGCCTAATACGGTTGAGTTCGACCAAGTTATGGCGGTGATTGATGCCTGCTACGACTATACAGAAAGTGCATTCAGCAATGGTATTGGGGATGACCGGGTTGATAATGCGGCGGGTGAGAATGCCGGATCCTGCCGAATTTTTGCTTTTGCTCAAATCAACGGCCTCAATCAATCGGAAACGCTGGTTTGTTTTGGTAAATATTATCGCGAGGATGTCATCGGCCATCCCGAAGCCAGCGACCATGCCAATATACGTACCTTCATGCGTCATGGTTGGCCGGGTATACGCTTCGATCGGCTGGCTTTAGTGGCAAAGTAATTTAGGTTTCGCCTAGGGGGTAATCGAGGCCAGTGATCTTATCCCTTTTTTAACACCAATCAGTAAATCACCAGTTTAGAGTGAAAGTACTAAGAGCCAGGTTCGTGGTTATTCAACCTACCGTATTTATTATTGTTTTTCATAGTTCGCCCGTCATGCGTTGTAAGCGAATCCATGCCAGAGCTGAGTCATAGGTTGCACTGGCATGATTGCCGAGACTTTGTTGGCGTAGGTTCTGTGCTTCAAGCACTTCGCTACTACTGACCAGACCTTCTCGATAACGATTTTGCGTCATTTTGAGGTTTTCTGCCGATTGTTCCAGCACCTGGCCCAGGGCTTTGATGCGCTGTTGAGTTTCGCCGAGATTCAACCAGGCCTGGGTAACTTGCAGTTCGACTAACTGCTGGTAGTCGTCAATCTGAGCTTGCAATGCCGCAGCCTTGCGCTTTAGCTCACCACTTCTATGGCGAGTAATGCCGCCGTCGTAGAGAGGCCAGACCAGATTGACGCCATAGGTAACAACTTGATCATCTACCAGCAAGTCATTGTCGAGATCGAAATAGGAGCCGCTGAGATATAGCTGTGGGAGGGTCACGGCTTTAATCGTTTTTGCGGTAAAACCAAGTGCTTCAATTTTGTGCTGGAGCGCAGACAATTCGGGGCGCATAGTCAGAGCGCTTTCAGTTAGTGATTGAATATCAGCTTCACACATGGCGGTCAGTGTTTGAATACTTCGCTCACATCCGGGGCCTAGTGGCAAGGCTTCTAGTGTGAAAGGTGTGTTTAAAGGACGATTGAGCAACTGATTGTACCGAGCGCTGGCAATAGCCAACTGGTTTTTAACGCTAATGCTACCCTGCACCGCATTGCTTAATGCCACGCTGGCCATGAGTTGATCATTGCGTGAGACCAGGCCCTGTAAGTACAAATTAGTCACGTCATTTTTGTAGCCGGTTAAAGCGGCAATGTGGGCGTTGGCAATAGTATTGAGTTCAGTGATTTTTAGCACTTGAATATAGGCTTCGGCGACGGCCAGCTTAATATCCAGGGTGGCCTGTTGGGTGTCATTGAGGCTGGCTAAGGCATGGGCTTCGGCGGCGTTAATACCAGCACTAATTCTGCCACTGGTGTAAAGCGGCAGGGTGGCTACTGCGCCGTAGAGACTGGCCTTATCGTCGGCGAGTTGCATTTCAAAAGGCACACTAACCAGGCCCTGGTTCGCGGGTGCATTGGGCAGCATCGCCAGTGAATTACCGTTGAGGGTAGGTGCGTTATCGAGTTTTAGATATTCAGCCGTTAACGCCAGGTTTGGCAGGCGGGCAGCTTTGGCAATATCGACCTGTTTAAGAGCGGCAAACTGATTCTGTCGGGCCGCTTCGACCTGCTTGTTTTGACTCAATGCCATTTGCCAGGCGCTGTCGAGGTTTTCAGCTGAGACGGGAAGGTTGGCTAAGCCGCCTGTGGCCGCGACGATAAAAGCGGACAGTAGGCGTTTAGAGAACACTTTATTGAATGAAAAAATCGCCACAAATAATCTCCAAAAATATTTTTCAAATACGCTCTTCACCGTCTATTTTTATTCTGGATAGAGGTTGTGTATTGCGCTTGAATTCAGCGTTTAGGCTTTCTTTGCACGCTTATCTTCATTGAGTAAGAATTGATAAAACAGCAGAGGTACGACGATAACCGTCAGTATCGTCGAGATGATGGTGCCGTAAATTAAAGAAATTGCCAGACCACCAAAAATGGGGTCGCTGATCATAATGCCGCTGCCGAGAATAGTAGACAGGGCGGTGAGTAATATGGGCCGCAACCGCAATAGCGTGCCGGTGAGGATGGCCTCGCGCAGAGATTTGCCCTCTTTACGCAGGTCGAGGACGAAATCAATAATCAATAGGGAGTTTCTTACCACAATACCAGCCAGGGCGATAATGCCGATAATGGAGGTGGCGGTGAAAGACTGCCCCATTACCCAGTGACCGGGGAATACGCCAATTAAGCCGAGAGGAATGGCAGACATAGCAATCAATGGGATTTTAAAGGACTGGTAATAGGCCACTAACAAAATATAAATAAATAATACGGCAAGGCCAAAAGCCTTCAACATATCGTTATAGGTATCGAGAGTGAGGCGAATTTCACCATCCCAGAGAATGCGGTAGCCCTCAAGGGTGTTAGGGCTAACCCGGCTAAAGTTTAAGCCGGTAGTAATAGCCAGGTTATCGCTGGCGGTAATTTTTTCCAACTGCTTGTTAATATGCAGGATGGCGTAGAGTGGAGCCGACTGGGTGAGTTCGCCGAGGACGTAGACGACGCGCTCAAAATCCTTGCGAAAAATAGCCTTTTCGGCAGTAACTTTTTCGACCCGCGTTAATTCGGAGAGGGGAATACTCTTACCCTCGGCATTGCCAACGTAGTACATGGACAGCCCCTCGGGTTCAATATTGAAGCGCCGTGGCGCCATCATTTTAATGGCTACGGCCTGACGCTCATCGTCGAGGTGGATGCGGCCTATTTCTTCACCTGAGGTAATGCGCTGCAGTAGGGTGGCAACCTGCGCGGCGTTGATACCAGCCAGAGCTGCTTTTTCTTTGTCGACGACAATATGGTATTGCTCAATATTGTCGGGCAGTGAATCGCGAACATCGACGACATCGTAGGTATTCTTGAAAGCGGTATTTACCTGTGTGGCGATATCTTCCATAACGCCGAGGTCGCGGCCATAAATTTCTGCCAATACAGTTGCTCGCATGGGTGGCCCCGGAGGTTCTTCAACCAGTTGAATAAGACTACCCGGATAGCGCGCCTGAATGGGCATTAGCAGAGGTCGCAGCTCACGTACGATATCGATAGAGGTTATGTTTCTTTCGCTTTTATCACTGAGATTAACGCGTATTTCACCAACATGAGGGCCCTTCTTGTTATCGGCGCCCCGCAATAGACCATTAAAGTCGATGACCCCTGATTGGCCTATCCAGCTTTGGTAGTTGGTAATATAAAGTTGCTCGCGCAGTACATTGCCAATTTCTCGGGCGACCTGGTCGGTCACTTCAATGGCGGTGTTCTCTGGCATATCAATGGTGATGTTGAAGGTGTTCTTACTGTCTTTTGGTAGCATGGCCAATTCCACACCGAGAAAAGATTGCGGCCCACTAATGCCTGCTGGGCGCAGGAACTGCCAGGCCGGTTGAAGTACGGCCAGGCCGATAGCGATGATAATGAGTGCAAAGACTTTCAGGCGTAGCGGTCGATTATCGATTAAAGGTTTGAGAATTCTTTCGTAAGTACGTGTCAGGCGGGAGCTGGTATCGTATTCATTGATGTCGGCATTTTGTTTGCCACTATGGCCGGTTTTAATCCAGCGGAAGCAGGCCCATGGTGTCACTATGTAGGCAATAATGACCGAGGCGAACATGGCAATGGGTACATTGAAGGCAAGAGGGTAAAAGTACTGGCCAACCATGCCACTGAGAATAAATTGCGAGGCAAAAACCAGCATCACCGCGAAGGTGGCAAGGTTGGTGGGGTTGCCGATTTCATTGGTGGCGAGAATAGTCGCTTGTGCTTTGTCACCACCGTTGAGAGAAGCGTAGTGACGATGAATGTTTTCGACCACCACAATGGCGCCATCGACCAGCATACCCAGGGCCAAAATTAGTGCAAACAATGTTACCCGGTTAATGGTGGGGCCAAACAGGTAATCGGCACCTAGCGTTAGAGCAAGAATTAAAGGCACAGCCAGGCCGACGATGGAGGCCTCTTTCCAGCCAAGGAAAAAGACGGTAACCACGAAGACCGAAATAAGGGCAATGCCAAGGTTCTCGATCAACAGGTTGACGGCGTCGTTGGCTTTTTTACCGTCATTGCGGGTAATCACCACTTCAATATCGGCGGGAATAATGGTGCGTTTCATTATGTCAATGCGCGACAGTACTTCGTCGGCCATAAAGACAGCATTGCTGCCGGTGATTTTTGCCACGGTGAGGGTGACTGCCGCCAGCTCGGGGTCAGAGTAGTGGTCAAAGCGTGGGTCGGCTTGACCAAAGGCGATTCGGCTCAGGCTAGTGCGCTCGGTGGTGGGGCCATCGACGATGGTGGCTATATCGGCTAGATAGACTGGGCGTTGGCGATGGGTGCCGATGATTAGCTTTTTCAGATCATCGGCACTGGAAAACTCACCCTTAAGCAAGACTCGTGACAGGCTGTTGTGGTTGACTTTATTGCCAAGAGGGGTGGATAGGTTGGCGGCAACCAGGGCCTGCTTGACTTGTCCTAGCGAGACATTAAATGCCATGACCTTGCCGGGGTCGATTTCCAGGGTGATCTCTCGGTCGCGGCCGCCGCGTACCGTCGTGGCAGAGACCGTTTTCAAACTGTGTAAGCCTTCTAGAACACGGTCGGCCACACGTTTGAGTTGATAGTCGTTGTAGGTTTTAGAGGCCAGCGTCACGGTGACAATAGGGACTGTATCAACATCAATACTTTTGATGAGTGGCATTGAAGTGCCCGCAGGCAGTGTGTCCCTTTGACCGAGTATATGGTCGTAAAGCTTGACGAGTGACAGCTGCTTGTCTTCTCCCACTTCAAACTGCACCATCAAAATGCCGACCGAATTCATCGAAGTCGACATAACGTGATCGACACCGGTGATTTGTTTGACGATATTTTCCAGGGGTTTCACCAGAAGATGCTCGACCTCACGAGGGGAAGCGCCGGGCAGCGTGACAATAACGTGAGCCCCAGGGACGATGATTTGTGGGTTTTCCTCGCGTGGTGTGTAAACAATGGCAACGATGCCTAATAGCAAACAGCCGATGACGAATAGTGAGGTGATTTTTGACTGGACAAAAAAGCTGGCCAGTAGCCCGGCTGGATTGAGGCGAGGTTTACTCACCGTGGGCAACCTCCGCTACGACCAGGTCATCTTCGCTTAGGCCGGCAGTGGCTGTCACTACTATGCGCTCTCCGGCTTTCAGACCGGCAGCAATTTCTACTACTTCGGGCCATTGGCGCTTGGGCCTCACCCAGCGAAAATGTATGCGTTGATTCTCGTCCACCACATAGACGCCCTCAAGACCGCCTTTAACAATAATAGCGCTGCGAGGTACGACAATATTGGGGGCTTCGCCGACTTTGAAGTGGGCGCGTCCAAACATACCCGAATGTAGTCCGGTGACATTGGGCAGCTTGATTTTGATTTTGTAGGTGCGAGAGATGGGGTCGCTGGCATGAACAATTTGCGCCACGTTACCGATAATATTTTTAGACGCGTTGTCGATAGCGAGAGGTACGGCATCGCCGAGATCAATGTGGGCTAGTTGCGACTCGGCAACATAGGTTTCAAACAGCAGTTGGTCGCGAGATTCAAGGGTCAGCAAGGGCACGCCGGGGGAGGCTAAGTCCCCCGCCTGTTTGTAGCGTGCAGAAATAATACCGTCGGCGGGGCTTTCAATATGACTGTATTGGCGTTGGGAGCGCGCTGTGGCGAGAGCCGCTTTAGCACTGGCTAGCCTTTCCTGAACCGTATTGTATTGTAGGCGAGTCTTACGCAGTTTTACCTCTGAAATACTGCCTTCTTTAAATAGCTTTTCGAAGCGATGAACATCGGAAGAAAGATCTTTACTCTGTGCGCTCGCTGAATCGACGCCGGCCTGAGCTTGCAGAATAGCATTTTCAATGCCGACGCCATCGAGATTGAGTAGCAACTGACCACGTTTGACCAGATCACCTTCACGCACAACGAGAGTCTTGATATAGCCGGTAATCTTCGAACTGATATCGATACGTTGGTCAGAAATAACGGAGCCGATAACTGTGTATTCATTGGGCAGTATTGTTTCACTCAAGGTTATAACGTGCAGTGTCCACTCTTTATTGGTGCGAGTACGCTCGCCAGGTTTTTCTTTGCAGCCTAGTAAGGCAATAGATAAAAACATGAGGCTAACTAGTGCTATGCGGGTTGTAGACATGATGTGCCGTTTTCCTGATCTGTAGTGCGAAATATAGTTGTGCTTCGCTATAGTCGGTTTTAACAAACAGGGCTTAAGCCAGTTTTTAAAAGCTTAATAATATGCTCGCTAATGACCTGCGGTTTATCGTGAAGGGCTTTTCTACCGGGTAGAAATTTTCGGCCCTCCTTACTTTGAAAGTGACAGAGCACCAGACCGATAATAGATATTGATAACATTTGGGGGTCGTAGCTGGGACTAAAGCTTTCGGCGAGTTTACGAGTGGTTAAAAATAAATCGGCAAAAACGTCTTTTACCAGACTCTGCATACGTTTAGGGTTGCTGTCGAGAAGCACCCACTG
>JBFHDT010000091.1:0-7687 GCA_041584575.1 Porticoccaceae bacterium | reverse complement strand
GTCTGGCAAAGGTGACAACTGGGTGCCGGGCATGGTGCTTTCCTCTGTCGAAAAAGGGGAGGAAGGTTACATCCTTGATCACTTGCGAAAATCGTATGTCACATCAGCGGGTCAGGCGTCCCATTATTTTATGCTTTGTCGAGTGGGTGCTGAAACAAAGGGACACAAACTCTCTGCATTATTTATTGAAGCCGACAACATTGAATGGGAAACACTAGGGGACTGGAACGGTCTGGGTATGCGCGGCAATAATAGCGTGCCTATTCGTTTTAACGGTGTTGTTCCCGAGGAAAATCGCATCGGTAATGAAGGTGAGGCGTTGAAATACTTGGGTGCTGTGATGATGCCAGTGGTTGCCTTGACCTATGGCGCGGCATATTTAGGTGTGGCGTCTGGCGCTTATGAGTTAGCCATGGAAGAAGCATCGAAGGTTTACCCCAGTGGTGCCAAACGTCTTGATAGCCCGATTAACCAGCGCCGCATGGCGGAGTTGAGTGCGAAAATAGAAGCGGCGCGAGCACTTTTACACGTTGCCGCTGCCGCAGGTGATGCCGGTCAGGTGACAGCCCCCTTGCCTTACTTACAGGCGAAAGTGAGTTGTTCGGAAGTCGCTGTGTTGGTGACTCAGGAATTAATGACCATGTTTGGTGGTACCGCCTTTGCGGGGCGCTTGCCCTTTGAGCGTTATTTTCGCGATGCACGGGCGGGCATGATCATGGGCTTGGCGAATGATGATGCCTACCAGACTATTTACGGCATGTTGTTTCCTGAAAAGAAAAAATAAAGCATTTGCTGGGGGGCGAGGATTGATGGCCTCGCCTGTCATCGTATTTTTTCGACCGCCCAGGTATTTCGAACCGCTTCTTGATGATTGTAGAATTGTTTTTTTTACCATGAGGGTATTTCTCGGTGGCCAATCCCGATAGTAGATCACGACAGTAGATCTTAGTATGAGATCGGCTGCGACAGGGTGTTATTCAGTGCGCGTGATGGTTTGAGCCGGCGCTGAAAAGCGCTACCGTTTAATAGTGTGGCGAATGCTATTCAGCGAGTGGTTTTTTAAAATACTGCATTTATTTCACCGCAGAGCGATTCAATACGGCTTGGTCGTACTTTATTTTTTGTTCCTCGCTTAGAATTTTCCGCATCTCAACCAGATGGTCATAGCGCAGGCGCATAATCTCTTTTTTGGCTGCCATGAGTTCGTCAATTTTAGCGTTGATAGCTGTCAGATCAGCCTTTTCACGAATCGTCATTGCGTTGAGTTCTTTCAATGTCCGTGCTTCTTTAGCTTTGGCTGACGCTTGATCAGCGTGCAGTTTGTGGTGCATCTCATCAATGGCATTTTTTTGAGAGAATTCTGGATCATTTATCTGGGCTGCGTAGGCCGCTGTATTAAAGGTCAGAGTTAGAGTAGTTACCACCACTCCGTATTTTATTGCAGTGAAAAATATCTTCGTTAGCGGGTTCATATTATTATCTCAGTGGGAGGCTTGTAAAATTCTCGTGGAATCCTCGTGAAATCAGAAGCGGTCTGTCGCTTCTCTATTATTAATCGAGAAGCGAGCTTGCTATATTGCCATAATAAACTGCGACACCATTTCAAATAAAAATCAACTACCGGAAAAATGTGATGGCTGAAATTATATCGTCTGATATTCAACAGTTTGATGGCGCGAAAATTGTCGATGACCTGAATCGACTATTACGCTTGCGTACCACCGTCATTGGCATGAAACTTTTCGACACCAAAGAAGCAATGGAAGCGGTACCACGTATTCGCCGCCCCAATGATATTCACACCACTGATCAAATTGTAGGCCAGGCTGCGCGTAATGGGTGGACGGTGGGTATTACCGCCGATGACCTTGTCGGTGAACAATGCCGCGCGGTGCTTGGCTTGCATCCACGCAATGACGAGTGGCTTCAAGGGCAGCCCATGGTGGGCGTGTGGTACGAAACAGCCGAAGACACCCTGGCGCATCAACAGGCCATGGATGTTGTCCCCTTTGGGGACTATGAAGCCATGGCCGTTAGTCCCCTTGCCAGTGGCCGGTTAAACCCGCCAGATATTTGCCTGATTTATGCGACACCCGCGCAAATGATTATTTTTATTAATGGCCTGCAGTGGGCAGGTTATAAAAAGTTGGACTGGTCATGTGTGGGTGAGTCAGCCTGTGCCGATTCATGGGGTCGTGCTCTGAGCACTGGGGAGCCTAGTCTCTCTTTGCCCTGCTTTGCTGAGCGTCGCTATGGCGGCGTCATGGAGGACGAATTGTTAATGGCTATTCCTCCCTCCTATTTGCCAAAAGTGATTCAAGGGCTGGAAGCGTTGTCTCGAAATGGCCTGCGCTACCCGATACCTCAATACGGTGTGAACAATGACGTGCGGGCAGGGATGGGCGTGAGTTATGCCGATAAGCCAGCTTAACGGCAGTAAAAGATGAGTAGGGTTAATCTTCGCCAGTGAGAATAGCCTGGCTATAACAAATAATTTGTTAGTAATGGTCAGGCTATTCGCTCATTGACTAATTACAGGCTCCCTGGCTATCAGGCTAATCCTGGTATAAAAACCGTACATTTTACTCACTATGCTGCACTTTCCCGTTTCGCAATAAGCGTTTTGCAAAAGTCCATTAGTTGGTTGTAGTTATAGGGTAATTCTTCCATCGTCTCGGGATTCCACATGCTGCGGCTGGAACGTTCGAGAATATTCCCCCCGTAAACATGAAGGCCAAACATGGGTTTGCCTGGGGCTGTTTCAATAGCATGGATAGCGTCGGCACGGAGGGTGAAAATCCCCGTTTCAGGTGTTAGTACCACTTCCTCTTCCACTTCTACACCACCATCACGGGTACGACGATAGATGCAGTTCTTTTCTTCGCCATCCAGAATACCAATCATTGCCCACATCAAGTGATTATGAATCGGGCTGACGAAGTTTGCGGGGGTGGCGACCCGTAAGATAGTCAGGCTTTCATCGGAATACAGTGGGGCAACGCTCTTCTCAGGGCTGAGCTCGTCCATTGCCTGTTGTAAAGCTGCAGGGTCGCTAAAAGCATCCTCCATTAGGGCTTTGACTCGCTGTTGAGGCCTGTCGCTAACAACAGCCTCTTTGCAGTCTTCAATAAACTTTTCAAAATTAAACATAAGTGTCCCCTGTAATTTCAGTGGTTAAATTTATTTTTTGGCATTCGTGTTTGCAAATTATAGGTTATATATTCGACCGCTTGTATATTCAAGTGTTTATATATTCAATAACTTTTATGCTACAGTCCGCCCATCCTGAATATGACGGCCTGATTGAGGGGCGTCTAGAACATGTCGTTTTGGAGAAAAACTATGCTATATCAAGGTGATAACCCGGCGATGCGCCGATTTTCCATCGCACTAGTAGTACTTGGTGTGTCTTTTTTTGCACTACCTATTTTTGTGGAGTTATTACCGAGCCTGTTTCGCTGGTCTAACCCCGCCGTAAATATGGCTGATGAGCATATGATTGTCTCGATGTACTATGCCATGGGCATTTGCTTCCTGATGGCCGCTAAAGACCCTCTCCGCCACAGTATTATTATTGACTACGCGATCATCTCCAGCATTTTACATGGCACAGTAATGGCCTATTACGCTTTAACTCTACACGGTGAAATGGCGCATATGTGGGGCGATGTCCCCTTTATGTATGCTCTGGCGATTGGCTTTTATATTTACCATCCGCGTCGTCTTGCACGCGCGGCTGCTTAAGGGTTAGGAGGAGCTGATATGACGGCTGACGTGGATGTTATTGTTATTGGTAGTGGTTTTGGTGGGGCTATTTCGGCGTCACGTATCGCCGAGGCAGGTTTTAAGGTCAAAATTCTGGAAAGGGGCCCCTGGCGAGACAGTATTCCCAATGCGTCTCAGGATATTCCCAATCGCGTTCCCCTCCCCACAGAAGGGTGGCACTTCTGGACAAAAGCCGTGCGCACGCTACGCAATAACAAGCTGCCTGGTGGTCGTATCACGCTCAATAAAAAGGGTTTTTACGAAGTCTTAATTGGTAAGGGTTTAAATATTCTCTGTTCCTCCAATGTGGGTGGTGGCAGTCACGCTTACGGTGGCTTGAATATGCCGCCACCTATGCCCGGCTATTGGGATGATATAGACAGTGGTTTGAGTGAAGATAGAATGGCAGGCCACTATGCTGAAGTGCTGAAACGAATGGGCGCTAGCACGCCGAGTGATGAGCATATCCCCCAATCGATTCGCAAACGCTTTTCCCATTCTGATGCCATTCATAGCGGTCCTGAAGCTGGTGCTCTACCAATGGGATTTTTGTTTCCAGAGGAGCCTGGCCAGCCCAGGGAAATCACTACCGAAGACGGTGTTCGTCGGCGTGAAATTGGCTGTGGTGAAGGTGGTTTTCTTGGCTCCCCCGATGGTGCCAAAACACCGCTGGAAGTGGCGTATTTATACAGGGCCATGCAACAGGGGCTGGAAATATGTGACCAGCAAGAAGTTCTGGCCATCCGAAAAGAAACGAAAGCGGGTGACACTCGCTATTGTGTCAATGTTGAAAATCACCACACAGGCCAGTTTGAAAGCCATTATGCGAATCACGTCATTGTTGCTGCTGGCACAGTGAATACGCTGCATTTATTACTGCACAGTCGCGATGGCGACAAAGGCCTGGGTGGCATGCCGCAACTGGGCAAAAACTTTGGCAGCAATGGTGATTACTTCGCTTACTGGGACTGGCAAGACAGATTTCATGATATGAGTCAAAGCCTCCCGGTCAATGGATATGTGCGTTTAAAGGGGGAAACCGAGACGGCAGAAGTCGATCAACCTTTCATTATTGAAGCGCCATTACCGTGCCCTGATAAGCTGCGTCTACCCAGCTGGATTGCGAAAAAACTCAGACAGGGCACCTTTATTGCGGGTATGGGTAAAGACGCGATGGACGGCACAGTAAGCCTTAAAAAAGGGAAGCTGAATGTCGATTACAAGCCCGAAAATAGTTCTATCTTTGACGAAATTCGCGGACAAATGGATCGTATCGCAGAGAAAACGGGCAAACGCATTTTGTCGATCAAGCGGCCCACCACCGCCCACCCTCTCGGTGGCGCATGTATTGGGCGTAACATCGATGAAGGTGTTGTTGATGGCAAAGGCGAAGTGTTTGACCACCCTGGACTGTATGTCGCCGATGCCGCCGCACTACCAAAGCCGGTGGAAGGCCCTCCCTCAATGACAGTCGCTGCATGGGCCAACCATGTCGGTGAGCAGTTGATTATGAAGCTGCGACGTGAAAATTCTGACAGTTTTGGGCAGCCTTTTTTACTGCAAGAACTGAGTGAAAAGCAGTCTATAGAAATCGACTAATTTAAAAGGGCTATCCAATGGCGATAGTCCAATCTTAGATTTCATGAAGCGCGATAGTGCGTGGACTGAAAAGTCTTACTCATACTCGATTGATAAAGTCGCTCTTCCTTCAGCGATGAGCTATCTATCAGACGCGTTGAATAATTCGTCTTCTCAATAGCGGATTCAACGGTGTCTTACTCAGTCTAGAATGGTGCTCTGAATTCAGGCCTTACTAAGAATGCGTGTCCGATTGGCAGGCTAAAGTTAGTCATGCTAGCAGTCTTAATTGTTAGCTGGCGTGTTGACCATCTATGAGGCCAGTTAATTCATTGCTTATATTGAGGGTTTTTACTATGGAGCGCAGACAGTTTATTCGTAGGGTCTTTGGTGGTGCTACAGCCGGGCTGATTGCACCTGGCCTTGTCATGGCTAGTTCAGCGAAATCACCAGCAAGCACTTCAAGTATGGCCGGTGGTGTTTATTTCACTGAAGCTCGGCCGGGGCGTTGGGGTAAAAAAGTTTCTGGTCACCTGCCCAATATCCAGGTGGTAAAAAATGCGACGGGCTCAGTGCTTAAGGTGGTTACCCCCCCCATGAAATGAATGCTCACGAGCACTATATTGTTAAGCACATTGTGTTTGATCACGAATTTAATTTTATTGCCGAGCAGATGTTTGACCCGACAAAAGATAAAGCGTCGATATCAGAAATGTCAGTCGGTACGTATCGAGGTATCGTCAATGTGCTGAGTGTTTGTAATAAGCACGACACCTGGCTGAATACTGCTGAAGTGTAAGGCCACCGTATTAGCTTGAGTGGGAAATACTCGGCTAATACGGTGTTTGATGTCTAATTGACAGCTAGCTTTTTGTCTTCGGTTTGAGCGACCAGTTGTTGCTTTGCTTCTATCATATTGTGCAGGGCGGGCAGCACTTCCTCCCAGGTACGGGTTTTTAATCCACAATCCGGGTTAATCCACAGTCGCTCAGCGGGAATACGCTGTTCGGCTTTATGCATTAACTCGACAATAGATTCCACACTGGGAATATTAGGCGAGTGAATGTCGTAAACACCCGGGCCTATTTGGTTGGGGTAGTGGAACTTGTCAAAGACGTCGAGCAGGCTCATATCTGAACGCGATGTTTCTATCGTAATCACATCGGCATCCATTTCTGCGATGGCGGCAATAATGTCATTAAACTCTGAATAACACATATGCGTATGGATTTGTGTCGTATCGCTCACCCCGTTGGCGGCAATGCGAAAGGCGCGAATGGCCCAATCGAGATAACTCTGCCATTGTGACTGGCGCAACGGTAACCCTTCGCGTAGAGCGGCTTCGTCAATTTGAATAATGTCGATCCCGGCGCGCTCAAGGTCGAGTACTTCTTCGCGGATCGCCAAGGCCAGTTGCAGACAGGTTTGTGCACGACTTTGGTCGTCGCGTACAAAGGACCAGTTCAGAATAGTCACTGGGCCGGTGAGCATACCTTTCATGGGTTTTTCAGTCAGTGATTGCGCGTAGCGCGCCCATTCAACCGTCATTGCCTTGGGACGTGAAATATCACCGAAAATAATGGGCGGCTTTACACAGCGAGAACCGTAGGATTGTACCCAGCCGAATTGACTCGAGGTGTAACCTTCGAGTTGCTCGCCAAAATATTCGACCATATCGTTGCGCTCGGGCTCGCCGTGCACCAGTACATCGAGCCCCAGGGCTTCTTGCTGCTGCACGCAGTAGGCAACTTCCTCCTCCATCGCCTGTTGGTATTTGTCTGCGGACAAGTGGCCTAAGCGGAAATCTCGGCGACTTTGGCGGATGGACGCAGTTTGTGGAAAAGAACCAATGGTGGTGCTGGGGTAGAGGGGGAGATTAAATTTCTTGCTTTGTTCAAGCTCGCGTTGGGCGTAGGGTGATTGTCGTTTTGCCATGGTGTCATTCACGCGGCTTACGGCATTTTTCACGATGGGGTTGTGTACCCGCGCAGAGTTTTCTCGGCTGTCGATGACGGCCCGATTCTCTGCGAGAGCATCGGCAACGGAGTCTCGGCCATTATTGAGAACACAGGCTAGGGTGCTAAGTTCGCCGAGTTTTTGTACCGCGAAACAGAGCCAGGACTTAACATCCTCATCGAGCTTCTCTTCACTGTTGAGGTCAACGGGCACATGCAGGAGTGAGCATGACGGCGCCAGCCAGAGGCGATCACCGATGCGTTGGTGAATAGGTTCTAGCCAGTCGAGGGTCGCATTGAAGTTATTAATCCAGATATTGCGGCCATTAATAACACCCAGCGAAAGGATCTTTTCTTTGCCCAGCAGATCGATTGCCTGCTCAATTTCG
>JBFHDT010000090.1:0-7718 GCA_041584575.1 Porticoccaceae bacterium | reverse complement strand
CTGAAAAAATCGTGCAACAAGCACCGCAAAATAGTCTGGCTGACGGCGAAAAAAATGTATTGTTGCTGGAAAAAAATAGGCGTGAAGCGCTGCCAAAAAAAACCGTTTCAATACATAAATCGCAACAGGATGAGAGGCCTTTATTAGGCCAGCGTAATGAGCAACAGCAACAATTAAAGAAACACATTAAGAACATATCACCAACACCTTCCTATCAACCAAATTTAGAAAAACAGCGAGTGGCACAGGTGAAAGGCTCTGTAGAACATGTAGAAAGGGTTTCCCTTTTAGATGACGGTTTGCCAGATAAAAATGCGAGTCTTGAAGGCGCAGCGGGACTGCTGGGCGGCGAAAAATCTACAAAATATACCAAGGCTCGATACCTGCGCCGTGATCCACCACGGTATCCGGAGCGTGCTCGTACGCTGGGCCAACAGGGCACGGTGCTACTGCATGCGGAAATTCTGCCCAATGGTTATTCACAGCAATTGAAAGTTGCCGTCTCTTCGGGTCATCAGCTACTCGATGGAGCTGCAATAGCCGCCGTAAAGCAATGGCAGTTTGTGCCCGCTTACGAACAAGGCTATCCCGTCGCGCACTGGGTGAGTGTCCCCGTGCGCTTTACTCTGCAATGATAATAGCAAGGAAATGATTCATGGATATTCTAGCGAAAGAAGTCACCTACGATAGAGCTATATTGAAACAGCGCTACAAGGAATTACAAGACCGTAAACCTAAGCTACGGGCACGCAATGCGGCACAACAACTCGGTGTCTCGGAATGTGAGTTGTTGGTATGCGATGTGGGTGATGGTGTTACCCGTTTACTCGACGACGCGCAAACAATACTTAACCAGCTACTTCTTCTTGGAGAGGTGCTGGCTTTAACGCGCAATGATGAATGTGTTCACGAGCGTAAAGGTATCTACAGCAACCCCAGCTTTTTTAAGCAAGGTCAGATGGAAATGGGCTTGTTTGTCAATTCTGACATCGATTTACGCTTGTTTATGGGGCATTGGAAATACTGCTTCGCTTGTGTCGAATCGATACCGACAGGCCTGCGTAAAAGTATTCAGTTTTTTGATAAATCGGGAATGGCGGTACACAAGGTGTTTTTAACAAAAAATTCTAACGAGTTTGCTTATGATTTACTGGTAAAAAAGTTTCAACATGCCGATCAACAAGAACGCATGCATTTTGTCGATTATCCTGCAAAAAATGTTGACCGGCCCGACACGTCCATAGATTGGCCAGGTTTTCGAGCAGCATGGCAGGGCTTGCGGGATAGCCATGATTTCTTACCCTTGTTGCGCAAATTCCAAGTGGGTCGTGAGCAGAGCTTTCGTAATATCGGCAGTGATTTTGCGCTGCGTGTCGACAATATGGCGACCGCTCGTGTTTTAGAGATGGTGTGCGAACGGCATTGTGAAATTATGATTTTTGTCGGCAATCGAGGTTGTATTCAGATTCATACGGGGCCAATTGAATCATCCAGCCACTCTGCGGGCTGGTTTAATGTTAACGATCCGCTATTTAATTTGCACCTCAATACAGAAACTATTGCCAGCAGCTGGATTACTCGAAAGCCCACTAGCGACGGTATTGTCACAGCTTTAGAATTATTTAATAGCGACGGGGACGCCATAGCTACATTGTTCGGCAAGCGTAAACCGGGTGAGCAAGAATTACCGTTGTGGCGAGAGATTTTGTCGGAGCTCGCAGCGGGGAGTACACCCTATGCTGCCTGACCTGTTGTGGCCAGAGAGTTTTTTGCGGCTCGGCCCCATGGCCTGGCCGCTACTGGTGTGCTCAGTTATTACTCTGGCATTTTGTCTTGAGCGCGGTGTGTTTTTCATTTTCCTGCCTTGGCGTATTAAGGGGGAATATGATGGGCTTTGTACCCAGCTTGAGGCGTATAAATATCAGCCAAAGCTGTTGCGTGATGAGGCGATGAGTCTGCTTTTATTGCAGCTTCGTAGCCGTTACTTCAGCGGTTTGAAGTCCTTGCGCATCATAGGCGCACTCAGCCCTATGATCGGTTTGCTCGGCACTATTCTCGGTATTATCAGCGCATTTAACGTCATTGCTCTGCACCCCGGTCCGGTCTCTCCGAGCATAATTGCGGATGGTCTAGGTGAAGCCATGTTAACCACCGCAGCCGGTTTGCTGATTGCACTGCCCGCACTTTTAATGGCCCATATTTTTCAATCCTTAGGCGATCAGCAACTAGAGTCGATTCGTTTGCGGCTCAATAGATTATCACTGGCTTTCGCAGTAGCGATGGCAGAGCAGGGTGGTGGTCATTACGTAGAGGACGCGCTTTATTCGCAGGCTGGGGCTGTGCCTGGTGCCCAGGGGCAGGCTCGTTCACCCCTGCATAAAGAACGGCCATTTAATGACCGTGAAAAGAGCACTACCCATGCCGCGAGATTACTCACATGATCAGGGCTGCTACTGACTCGCCAGCAAGCCAGGGTGTACTTCATGAGCTCGCGCCTGACCTGACGTCATTACTCGATATTGTCTTTATCTTGCTGGTGTTTTTTATGTTATCAGCAGGGGTGGCTTTACAGTCAGTCGATATTAAGCTTCCAGCGGGTGTAGCTGAAGCCTTGTCACCGCTGCCAGCTACGGCCCATGTTGTACTCGAAATCCAGCAGCATAATTATGTGCTGGGTGGGCAAAATATATTGCAATTTAACGCGCTTAAAGAAGCCGTTAAGACAGTAGTCGCCGCGCAACCTGAGCGAGAATTTATTATTGCAGGTGATCGGGAAATTCCGGTGGCCCGCTTATTAAAAGTACTCACTTATTTACAGTCGCAGGGCATTGTTAGCGCAAATATTTTAATGGAGGAGGAAAACAATTGAAGCCTTTAAAAATATTAATCAGGGGTTTTCTCATTGTTAGCCTGATGGGTAGTTGGGTGAGTTATTCGCTAGCGGCCCCGGCGCGTGTTGTTGCCATTGGCGGCGCATTGACTGAAACTATTTACGCCTTGGGTGCAGAAAAATTACTGGTTGGCAATGACACGACCAGTTATTACCCGCCGGGGGCAAATGAACTGCCGAAAGTTGGCTATCAGCGGGCCTTGTCTGCAGAGGGAATATTATCGCTATCGCCCGACCTGGTGATTTTGACTGATGATGCCGGTCCTCCAGCGGTACTAAAACAGCTTTCTCATGCGGGGGTTCAATTACTGCAAGTGCCGGCGGGTCGCAGTTTTTCGGATGTTAAAAATACTATTTTGCGCGTTGCCGATGCGCTTGATTACCGGGCAAAGTCAACGCTATTGATTGAACAGTTAGAGTCACAGGTCAGGACATTAGAGTCCTCTGTCGCGACACAAGGCAAAACAAAACAGGTCTTGTTTGTTCTCCAGCACAGTGGTGGCGCAGCTCTGGTGGCGGGTGCGAATACTTCAGCTGACAGCATGATTCATTTGTCGGGAGCTGATAATGTCGTTAGTGCTTACAGTGGTTACAAACCCCTTACCCCCGAAGCCCTGATCGCTCTGCAGCCCGATGTCATTCTTGTCACCTCCCAGGGCTTACAGCAAACGGGTGGTGTCGAGCAATTATTGAAAATACCGGGGCTGGCATTCACACCTGCGGCTAAGTCTGGGCACGTGATTGCGATGGACGCGTTGTTGCTGTTGGGTTTTGGTCCCCGCAGTGCCGAGGCTGCACTGCAACTCAACCAAGATTATCAGCAATTATGAACACACTCAGCCGTCAACTCACCCGGCCTCTACCCGTGCTTGGCCTGCGGATTCCAGTGCTCGCCTTGTTGGCCCTGCTATTACTGTTTGCACTACTTGTAGTCGTGTCCTTTGGTGCGGTGGCTATTCCCTTATCGGCATTGTTTTCTGCGCAATTGTCAGACCAGCAGTTCGCTGTTATTAGCGCAATACGTCTGCCCCGCGTATTGCTTTCGGCCATTGTTGGCGCAGCGCTGGCTGTCTCGGGTGCGGCCATGCAAAGTTTGTTTCGCAATCCACTGGCTGACCCCGGCGTTATTGGTATCGCCAGTGGCGCGGCACTGGCTGTGGCCTTGGTGATTGTGCTGGCGGGGCCGCTCAGTGGTGTCTTTGCGCTCTATAGCCTAAGTTTTGCGGCATTCGCCGGTGGACTGATGACCTGCTTACTGATTTTTATTTTTACCGGTATTAATGGTTCTTTTTCTGCCAGCTATATGTTGCTCGCGGGTATTGCCATTAATACCTTGTCGGGGGCGGCCACGGGTTTTTTGAGCTATCTTAGCGACGACCAGCAATTACGTGCATTGACCTTTTGGACCATGGGTAGCTTTGGCGGCGCGCTATGGCCGGGGGTTATTGTTGCCGCGACGATTGTGCTGCCCGCGTTATTTTTACTGATCCGCAACGCCAGGGCATTAAATATTTTATTACTAGGTGATGAAGAGGCGCGCCAGCTGGGTGTTGATAGCAAGCGTTTACAGCGTCGCGTGATTATTTGCACCGCATTGTGCGTGGGTGCTGCAGTAGCGGTGAGCGGTATTATCGGCTTTGTCGGTCTTGTCGTTCCCCACCTTATTCGTTTGACCCTGGGGCCTGATAATCGTCTCCTGCTACCGGCTTCGGCATTGTTGGGAGCCATATTAGTGGTGCTTGCCGATACGGTCGCCCGAACGCTTGTTTCTCCCGCTGAATTACCGGTTGGCATTTTAACCAGTTTAATCGGTGGCCCTTTCTTTTTGTGGTTGCTGGTAAAACAGTACGGGGGGCGAATGGGTTTATGATTACTGCGAAACATATTCGTTACAGTGTTGGTGATACACAGATACTGGATGATGTCAGTGTGTCGTTAAAACCGGGAACACTGACTGCGATATTAGGGCCTAACGGTGCGGGTAAGTCGTCTTTATTAAAGTGCTTAAGTGGCACTTTAGCCCCTTGTAAGGGTGATGTTTATTTTAATGGTGTTAGTTTGCAAGGCTATCCCCTGTCAGATTTATCCCGTCGCCGTGGTGTTTTGTCACAAACCATAGCACTTCATTTCCCTTTTACAGTATTGGAATTGGTGATGATGGGGCGTCACCCCTATGTCGATAGCGCTGAGAGTAAAAATGACAAGCAGGTCGTTCAATGGGCGCTGGAGAGTGTCGATGCCTGGTCACTAAAAGATAGAGTTTTTCCCACCTTATCCGGTGGCGAGCAACAGCGGGTACAACTGGCGCGTGTTCTGGGTCAGATTTGGGCTCAGCAACAAGCCTGTTTGTTTCTCGATGAGCCGACAGCGGCCCTCGATCTAAAATACCAACATCAAATATTTCAGTTTATTGGACAACTGGCGGAAGATTATGCCCTCACCGTTTGTGTGATTTTACACGACCCCCAACTGGCTCGGCGTTATTGTGATCAGGCAATTTTGATGAAACAGGGACGAGTTTTTACGGCCGGGCCAATCGCAAGGGTACTGGAGCCTGAGAATATTGAACGTGTGTATGAGGTTCCACCAGACTGGATCGGTGGATGGATACCCCTTTAATGGAGAAACGTTATGCAACCGTTAAAAATATTAGATTCGTATCGTCAGGATATAAAGCGTCAGGTGCGATTAGAACTGTCTGCAGATACGCTACTGAGGCTTTTAAAAAATGGCGAAGTGACTGTGTGTGGTTTTCGCTGCCTTGATAGGCCTTCTAAACAATGCGTCCGACAGTTGTTGCTCGATAGTTTGGGTCATGTGCCCTTGCCATGCAGCGATCTATGCCAAGCTCAAGCGACCCCTTCGAACTCAGTGCCTACAAAAAACCTTAAGTAGTGAAGAGAATTATGAAGAGTGGCGGGGCATTTGCCGCTCATTTAGAAAGTTTGAAGGATTCTTTTAGCCTTAATTGTTTTGAGTGTTTTTGAACAAGTCATTGACGTGAACCTGAGAGCTAAAAATCTATTTTTACGGGCAGGAAAGTTTGCGCTTACGCGCTTTCATAATAAGAAATATCCCGATAGCCAGGCCGGTAAATACGATTGCCATCGACACACCCAAAGGGCGGGCAACAGCGTCGGGAAAGCGGATAAAGAAGCCTGCGCTGAGCGCTAGCAAAGACAAGCTAAGAAAGCCCTGTAAAGTGGTCGCACTGCGGTGCGCATCTTTTCGATATAAGCAAAAGAACATTGCTAGCAAACTGATACTGATGAAACTCATCAGCGCCGATAGATTGAGTAAAACACTGGCGATAGCGGCGCAAGACAGTGCTAGAGGAAGGCCCCAAACCGTCGCAGTCCAAACATCATTGGCCCAGTTGCGACCGCCCCGACGGGCCAGCCAAATATTGATACCACTGGCTGCTATGACGGTTAACGAAAGGCCCATGACACTATAAGCAACCCGTACCCAGATGTTGCCATAGTAGCCAAAGTGTAAACGATAAGTGGAATAGAGGGCTTGCCGACCCAGCGGGCCGTCTGCCAAACCCTGTTGGCCAAGAGAGTGTCCATCGACGGTGTAGCGATACATCTCGGCATAAATCAGACGCCCGGGCAGGGTGGCTCCTATTTCCAGAAATTGTTCGCGCGTTCCCAGTTTGTGGGCAACGATAAAAATGGGTTCGGCCTGGGGGTGGAGCTGCTGTTGGGTTTCTAATACACGGGTTATATCCATTGCAACCACGGGTGCGTCGAGTACAGGGTCAGCGCCGTAAATATCATCGATCAGTGCCTGAGTGTCACCGCTGTAAAACGCAGTGGCACTCAGGTAGACGAGTGGGCCAACGAGACCAAAGAAGGCCCCGGTAATACCCATCATTAGATAGAAAGGTAAGCCCCAGACGGAAAGGCGATTATGGATATCAGCCTGCTCAAGGCGGCGTGTGCCACCCAGACGCAGCTTAAATGCGTCTTTGAAAATGCGGGGGTGGGCAATAAGACCGCTAATAATCAGGGCTAGTAACAAGGCACCTAAGCTGCCCGTGATAATCAAGCCGACCGTTTCGGGCAGATGTAAATGATAATGGAGCTCACGCAGCATGTGAGTCCAACCCTCTACAACGGGTTCGCCCAGAGAGCCATCGGGCTGTAAATACCACTCCTGATGGTCGCCAGAAACATGCATGCGTGGCTGGCTTTCACTGGGAAGTACAACGAACAGACTGTCGGCAAAGCCGCCAATGCGCTGGCGGTGGCCTTCCATGGCAGTGGTGATAGTTTGCGCGTCGTAGTCAGTAAATTCCGCTACCAGGGGTTGCTCCCAGCGGTCAAAAAATTCAACGAAGACAGCCAGGGTGCCGGTTAAACAAATGAGGTAGAGCAGGCCTCCAGCACATAAGCCAATGACCGAGTGGGCGTCTAGCGACGCCTTTACCTGTGTCGATGAGAGGATTTTTTTCATAGGAATAAGTAGGCGCCAGAGGCTCCGCTGGTTGCAAAAAGAAGTAGACCGTTACGCACCAACCTATCGCTACTGCAGAGCCAATAGGTGGTCACAGCAATAAGCAGGGGATAAACAAAGGCGCCCATGATGAGTTGCTCGTTTCGCGCAATGGGCAATAGACTGGCGAGAGCTATTGTCACCAGGCAAGCTGTCACTACAGTGAGCGGGCCGGCCACGAAAAAGGTTGCTACTTTGTGCGTGGTTGAGGTGTTTAAAAGTTGTTTGGGTAGGGCCGGGGGTGTTTGTTTTACGGCTCTAAATTCAATGCTCTTGGTAGTCGTGATCCAGGCGGTAAACGTCAAGGTAAGCAGGGTGTAAATGACCG
>JBFHDT010000089.1:0-7722 GCA_041584575.1 Porticoccaceae bacterium | reverse complement strand
CTATTCACTGACAATGTCAGTGGCACAACAAACTATACGGCCACATTTGTCGCCCCGGATAAAACCTCACCGGCAACACTCAGCCTACTATCGAGCTTGCAAGGCATTGCCATTGACTTGCCTTCCCCCTTGTATAAACCTGCAGATCAGGCCTGGCCCCTGGAAAGTAGCCTGCAGTTTCGCGCCAACGATCTTCTGCTCAATGCCCAAACCGATGGCCTCAAGGCGCAACTGAGCATTGCCAATCAGCAACTGGCCTCTGGCATTATCACCCTCGGCGATAGTGAAAAAGACAGTGACAAAAACAATACCCCACTGCCTGCCTTCAAAGGTCTGCTTATTAAGGGCCAGGTGAGTGAATTTGACCTCGATGCCTGGATTGCCGCACTACAGGTTGACGCAAAAACAGATGACAAAATAGCCAACTTCGATACCCGTGCCGTGGTCGAAATCGACCACCTTAACGCTGCGGGCTTCGAGCTCAATACCGTCAATATCGATGCCCTGCACAGCAAGCAACTATGGGCTATCAATATTGATAATCCCATTATTGCCGGCAACATTCACGTGCACGAAGACCGCAGCCGACCTATTGTTGCTCACCTCAATTATATCGCCCTGCCCAAACCCGAATTCGGCAATGGACAAAGCCCCTTAGATAATATTGACCCCAGTAGCCTACCGGCACTAGATTTCGCTACCGAGGGGCTACGCATCGGCGACAAAGAACTGGGCAGTCTCGCCTTCGTCATGCAGGCCAGCGAACAGGGCGTCAGCATCGACCAGATTGAGGCCGAAATTACAGGCATCGCCATCACCAGGGCAGCCGATGGTGATGCCGCTCAACTCACCTGGAAGCGGGTAAATGGTGAAGATTACAGTCAATTTAGCGGCGCTTTGCTCAGTGATGACCTCGGGGGCGTCCTACAGGCCTGGAACATGCCTGTGTTACTGACGACCCATAATGCTGCAATCCTCAGTGAATTGAGCTGGCAAGGCAAACCCTGGGATTTATCGACCCAGGCTCTGAGGGGTAACGTCGCCCTCCGCTTCGAGAAGGGACATTTTTTTCAGGCGCCGGGTACAACCACCAATGCTCTTCTCAAAGTTGTTGGCTTAATTAACTTTGACACCTGGTTGCGACGCCTCAAATTTGATTTTTCAGATCTATTTTCAACGGGTGTTCAATTCGACAACATGAAGGGTGGTCTCGCCTTTGAGGAGCACCAAGTGCGCTTTGATGACCCCGTCGTCGTCACCCTACCCTCCGGCAAATTGCGCTTGCTGGGCCAAACCAACCTGGTGGAAGAAACTATCGATGCACGCTTAATTGCTACCTTGCCCGTCGGCACTAATTTACCCTGGATAGCCGCCCTCGCCGGTGGTCTACCCGCCGCCGCTGGGGTTTATATCACCAGTAAGCTTTTTGAAAAGCAGGTTGACCGGATATCCAGCATCAGTTACAAAATCACGGGCGACCTCAACAACCCCGAGATTGAAGTCGATCGCATTTTCAGCGATAAAACCGAGTAGCAAAGTAAAAGTACCGTTTAAACGTCGTAACGCCCTGCCTTGAAATAAGAGGACACGCCATGGCCAAAATAGCAGCGATTCAGCTCAAAAGTGACGGCGACCCAAATAACAATCTTGCGGTAGCTGCCCACCTTATTGGCGAAGCCGCCAGTGCTGGAGCCCGGCTCGTGGTGCTACCTGAGCACTTCGTTTACTACAATGTGCGCGACACACAGGCCGTTGCCGAATCTGAAGTCACAAAAGGTTTGGCCCGACAATTTTTTGCCGAGCAGGCAAGTAAACACGGGGTGTGGTTAATCGCCGGCACCTTGCCACTGTTCGCCGAAAAGACGACTTCAGGGGGTAACAACAAGCCCCACGCGACATCCCTGCTGTACGATGCCAGTGGCCGCGAAGTGGCCGCCTATCAGAAAATTCATCTTTTCGATGTCAATGTGCAAAAAACCGGCAAGCGCTATTGTGAATCCGACAGCTACGCTCACGGCACCCGCCCGGTGGTCGCGCAAACCCCCTGTGGCTGTGTCGGCATGAGTGTTTGTTACGACCTGCGCTTTCCTGAACTCTATCGACAACTCACCGAGCTGGGCGCTGAAATTTTGGTCGCACCTTCAGCCTTTACAGCCGCCACCGGGCAAGCTCACTGGCAACTGTTGCTGCGCGCCCGTGCGGTGGAGAACCTGAGCTACGTTATCGGCGCCAACCTCTGTAACCGCGACCACCTCAAAAAACCTACTTGGGGTGGCTCGGCCATCATCGACCCCTGGGGCGAAGTGCTTGCCGAAATGGATGACGAGGAGGGCTTTATCATCGCCGATATCGATCTCGCCCGCGTTAAAACACTACGGCAAAATATGCCGGTGCTGGCACACCGTCGACTGCCTTAAGATAACGAAAACCAATGACTTTTCATTGACCTGTGACAAAGACCGGAAGAACGCGTTACTATCCGGCTCTGACTCGTTAATCTTTACCGCGACCTCACTTTGACCACACGCATTTGAAAGGAAGACCCCCTAATGAATACATCTACTCAACCGGCAGGTATTGAAAAACAAACGTCGATACTGGCGGCCAATAAAGTCATCCGTAACACCTATATTTTGCTGTCGATGACCCTGCTATTTAGCGCCGCTACCGCCGGTATTTCAATGAAGCTAGACCTACCTCACCCGGGTTTTATCATCACTTTGGTGGGTTATTTTGGCTTGCTCTTTTTGACCACTAAATTTCGCAATAGCTCACTCGGCATCGTCTGTGTGTTTGCCCTGACCGGCTTTATGGGCTTCACCCTTGGCCCCATTCTCAATATGTACCTCGGCTTGCCCAATGGCACTGAGCTGGTGATGAATGCACTGGCTGCCACGGCCATCACCTTTGTCGGTCTCTCTTTCTATGCGTTGAGCTCGCGCAAAGACTTCAGCTTTCTGGGCGGTTTTATTATGGTGGGCGTTATCGTTGCCTTCCTCGCTGGCATTGGCGCTTATTTCCTTGAAATGCAGGGTCTGTCGCTCATTGTTTCCGCGATGTTCGTCATTTTGATGTCGGCGATGATTCTCTGGCAGACCAGCGAAATTATCAACGGCGGTGAGACTAACTATATTATGGCTACCGTGACGCTCTACGTTGCTATCTATAACTTGTTCACAAGTCTGCTGCATCTGATGGGTGTACTTGGCGACGAATAAAAGCTCCCGTCAGGCCTCATAAGCCAGGCACAAAAAAGCCGCACCAACCTGAATGATCTGCAGGCTGGCGCGGCTTTTTTAATGGCTCAGCTGTTTAACAAGCCATTATTAACGACCCACTTTTAACGAAAACTTTCCCTAATCTCCTCCGCCGTTGCAGGTTCACCACCGGCGGCACGAATCGCCTTTACCGCCTCTTCAACCCATTGCACATTGGTTTTAGTCGACTGAAAAGGCGCGTCTTCAAGCCCTACCCGCACATGACCACCCAGTTCAACGATCTTTGGGATTAAGGGAAGGGTATTAATATCGAGTCCGGCCACCATCCACGGTGCGCCGGGCGCCTCTTCCTCCATTAATTTTGCTAATGCCTCAATTGCCCACTCTCGAGGAGGAAAGCAAAAGGTAAAGCCGTCAGACAGCATAAAGCGATAAACTGGGGTCTGCATGCCTTTGACAGCCTTGTAGAGTTTCGCGCCCTCACGCACAAAACCCGGCTCATAACAAGCATAGGAAGGTCGCCAGCCATACTCTACCGCCATTTCCGCACTGGCTCGCAACACGCCTGGTGGATTGTTATAAACATCGCCGTCGTTGCCAAATATATTGACGCCCTTCATGGCAAAATTACACGAACCGGGGTCTAAAATACCCCATTCAAGCACCCCTCGGCGACACAGCTCATTGGTTGTACGGTTACGAATTTCAGCATCATCTGCCATGGGTATTTCGAGCGATGAAGGATAAACAATGGCGTCGACCTGCTCGCGTATACCCTCGATAAAGGTTTGGCAAATATCGACATCCGCATTCTGCTTGCCTGTTTCCGGGTCTAAACTGTGGGCATGAACAATGGCCGCACCAGCATTACAACAGTCGATACCCTCCCGGGTAATCTCCTCAGCCGTCACGGGGATATTAGGTTGCAAGGCCCGCGTCCAGGCACCGTTCATAGCCACTTCCAACCATACTTTATGACGCATTCATCATCTCCTTATTATTAGATTGAGACTCTATGTAGACAGACGAAACGGGCCGAACTGAACCACAAAAACCTAATTGAACTATTACTGGCTTATCGGTCTCTTATATCTTATAGATGCATTCCATTAGCAGTGAGTACACCCACCATGAAAAGATCCGGCCTCGCCCTTTTATGTGTTATTGCCACCGGTCTTACAGCCAGTCTAGCGCTGTCGCTGGGTTCTGATCAAGACAATGACAAACAGCAAGCAATGACGGTGACCGATGCTCGCCAGCTCATTGCAGAGCAGCGACAGCTGGACACCATTAGCAAGGCCACCTGGAAGCAACTGCTCACCAAACCGCAGTACGATATTATGTGGCGGAGCAAAACCGAGCGTGCTTTTACCGGCGAGTTACTCGACAACAAAGAGAGTGGCGTCTATGTCACCGCAGGCTGCCGGCTGCCAGTCTTTCACTCCAGTCACAAATTCGAATCGGGAACCGGGTGGCCAAGTTTTTGGGAAGCCCTGGACAAAAACAATATTGTGCTCAAGGATGACTGGTTTCTCGGTTATAAACGCACAGAAATACTTTCCCGTTGCGGTGAACATCTAGGGCACGTGTTTGACGACGGCCCAGCCCCTACCGGCCTGCGTTATTGTATTAATTCCGTCGCCCTCAATTTTGTGCCTGACAAAATCCAGCCCCCCAATTCGGCAGAATAAAAGAGTTCAGCGCCGATCCTATCTCGCTAAAAACAGGGTAAAGCCCTCTCATAACCATGGATAGTGAGCTCTAGTTTGTGACGCAACGCCACTCTTTCAAATACTTCAGCAATATTTCACCAGCAGTTGTTTGCCGGCCCACTGAAATTAAGGTTAAATAAGCCCTATTCTCGCCAGCGTAAACAGGGAAGTCTGCGGGGTTATCTGCACTGCGTGCAACTATGACAAAAGAAGGTAAACGTGAATTCCATTGGCTTTGAATTTGTTCAGTCCCTTAGTAATGAGCTATCAAAGGGTACCGTTAAACTACCCTCACTGCCGGATGTCGCACTAAAAATAAAAAACATCCTTGAAGACCCCGACGTATCCGCCAAACAAGTCGCCAAAGTCGTGGGTAGTGAAGCGACTTTTTCCGCACGCTTATTGAAGGTTGCCAACTCTGCTGCGCTAAATAGCTCAGGGACAACAATCAAAGACATTCCTACAGCGATCACACGCATGGGCTTTAAAATGGCCCACAGTATTGCCGTCGCCATCGCCATGGATCAAGTCCTCAACGCCCACTCCATGGGTAAATTAGACGCATACTTTAAAGAACTATGGCACCACAGCCTCAGCGTCGCTGCATTCTCCTGCGTGATCGCCCACAAACGCACAAAGATTAAACCGGACGAAGCCTTAATTGGCGGTTTATTACACGATGTTGGAAAAATCTACCTTCTCGCCCGCATGGATGATTATCCCAAGTTGTGCGCAGACCAGGAGGCTTTTAACGACGTCCTCGCCGAATGGCACACCGGTGTCGGTGCTGCGATTCTCGAAGCATGGCGCTTTAGTGATGAGCTCGTCACTGTCGCCGAAGAGCACGAAATGCTCGACCGCGTACCAACCAATGATCAGGGGGGGGCTAGCTTCGAGGCCGATTTAACGGATGTTGTACAAGTGGCCAACCTCTTTTCACATGCCACTACACAGGGTAATGAAATACCCCCCGAATGGGCAGAGGTAAAAGCATTTGGACGCCTTAAACTCGACGAAGAACTTATTCACGAGATTATGGTTCAATCGAAAGAGGAAATTGACTCGATTGTCAGCGCCCTGCAGGGCTAAAAGCCTTACCATCACCGACGTAGCAAGAAGGGCCTTGCCGGTTCTGTGAACACACAAAAGCTAATGATCCCCTTATCTCTACTCGACCTTTCACCGATTAGCGCAGGCAGTAATGCCAGCACCTCTCTGCGTAATAGCTTGGACCTGGCTCGGCACGCAGAAACCTGGGGATTTAATCGCTATTGGCTGGCCGAGCATCACGGCATGGCCGGTATTGCCAGTGCTGCTACCGCCGTGCTTATCGCCCATATTGCGGCAGGTACATCGACCATACGGCTCGGTGCCGGTGGCATTATGCTGCCCAACCACTCACCACTGATTATCGCCGAGCAATTTGGCACCCTTGACGCACTGTATCCGGGGCGTATTGATCTCGGCGTGGGCCGAGCGCCAGGTACAGACCCAGCCACGAGTCGCGCACTGCGGCGCAATTCTGATACTCAAGTGGAGCAGTTTCCACAGGATGTTGCTGAGCTAATCGGCTATTTCAAAGCCGATAGCCCAGGCCAGCAAGTACGCGCCATACCCGGTGCTGGTCAAAACGTACCTGTGTGGATTCTGGGTTCTAGTCTGTTCGGCGCCAAGCTTGCCGCCCATTTGGGCCTGCCCTACGCCTTTGCCTCCCACTTTGCACCGGGGCAATTAATGGATGCCATCAAGGTTTATCGTGAACAATTCAAACCCTCAGCCGCCTTAACTGAGCCCTACGTAATGCTAGGCATCAGTATATTTGCAGCCGATAGTGATACCGAGGCCGAATTACTGGCGAGCTCCTGGCAGCAGGTCTTTGTGAATTTATTTAATGGTACGCCGGGCCAGCTACCCCCACCCGTCGCCAATTACATGAGCAAACTGCCCGCCATACAGCAATCCATGTTGCGCGATGTACTAGCCTGTACCATGGTCGGTACAGCGAAAAAAATCCGGCAACAAGTCGATAGCTTTGTCACCAGAACCGGAGCGGACGAGCTAATCATTAGCTCGCAAATTTACGACCATCAGGCGCGCTTACATTCCTATGACATCGTCGCCAACACTTTGATCAACAACAAAGACTAAGCCCCCGCATTGCTCCTGGCATTCCTCTCCCGCTAAACCCCACATTTTACCCACTCCACAACCGCAGAGCCCACTCAGCCGCCTACACCCTATAAAAATGAATAACTGACTCACTCAAGCCCTATAATTGGCGGCCAAAATTACAAACAGGAGAAATTCAATGAGAGATTTAGCAGGAAAAGTCGCCTTTATTACCGGGGGTGCCAGCGGCATGGGCCTGGGCATGGCACGCGCCTTTGCCACTGAAGGCATGAAACTGATGCTCGCCGATGTCAACGAAGCACGCCTCGCTGAAGTCGAGCAGGAGTTTAGAGACAAGGGCGTCGACGTTGCCACCATCGTTTGCGATGTTACCAAGCTCGAGCAAGTCAACGCCGCTGCCGATACCACGGTTGAACGCTTTGGCAAAGTGCATGTGCTGTGTAACAACGCCGGCATTAATGTCGGCGGTACCTATGAAGAACTCTCCCAACAAGATTGGGACTGGGTCATTGCCGTCAATCAACTTGGCGTACAGTACGGTATCAGCGCTTTCTTGCCAAAAATCAAAGCTCACGGTGAGGGCGGCCATATTGTCACCACATCATCCATGGCGGGTATGGTCAACGCCGGGCCAGGCTGGGCGCCCTATAACGCCAGTAAGT
>JBFHDT010000088.1:0-7735 GCA_041584575.1 Porticoccaceae bacterium | reverse complement strand
GGTTTAATTGCTATCGGCAATGGCACCGGCTCCCGCGAAACAGAAAGATTCGTAAAAGATGTGCTGAAAACACACAAGCAACTCAAAGCGCAAAGCGTCATGGTGAATGAAGCGGGGGCTTCTATTTATTCGGCCAGTGAATTTGCTGCGAAGGAATTCCCCGATCTCGATGTCACTATTCGCGGCGCTATTTCTATCGCCCGACGTTTACAGGACCCTTTGGCTGAGCTGGTGAAAATTGACCCCAAGTCTATTGGTGTTGGCCAGTACCAGCACGATGTGTCGCAATTTCAACTGGCGCGCTCTCTTAATGTGGTGGTGGAGGATTGTGTGAATGCCGTTGGCGTCGAAGTCAATACTGCCTCGGCCCCACTGCTGGCCAGAGTCTCTGGTTTAAGTCAGAGCATCGCCAATAATATTGTCGAGTTTCGCGATAATAACGGGGCTTTTAGCAGCCGTGATGAACTTAAAGCGGTGCCGCGTCTAGGTGCTAAAACCTACGAGCAGGCGGCGGGTTTTTTACGTGTTGCCAACGGTAGTAACCCCTTAGACGCCTCAGCCGTTCACCCCGAGTCCTACGCTGTGGTCGAGAATATTGCCCAGCGCAATAATCTCGATATGGTAGGCCTGATTGGTAATACGAGTTTCTTGCGCAGTGTGAAAGCCGCTGACTTTGTGGATGATCAGTTCGGCCTGCCAACTGTAACCGACATTATCAGCGAGCTCGACAAACCTGGTCGTGATCCGCGCCCGGATTTTAAAGCCGCAAAGTTTCAGGAGGGTGTGGAAAAAATTAGCCATCTTGAGGCGGGTATGGTGCTGGAGGGGACGATCACCAATGTCACCAATTTTGGTGCCTTTGTTGACATCGGCGTGCACCAAGATGGCCTGGTGCATATTTCTGCCTTATCGAACCGTTTTGTGAAAGACCCCCGTGAAGTGGTAAAAGCTGGTGATGTGGTTAAAGTAAAAGTAATGGAGGTCGATGTGAAGCGCAACCGCATCGGCCTGACCATGCGCCTTGACGATGAGCTGCCCGAGCAACAGGAGAGCGACGCCCGAGCAAGGCGGCCACAGCGAGCAAAGTCTGACGGACAAAAAACGCACGGACAAAACCCTGGTGGGCAACGAAAGCAAGGACAGAACAAACGGGCCGGTGAGGCCAAAGCCAAGGTCGGTAGCATGGGCGCTTTATTGCAACAGGCGATGAAAAAAAAATAGCGGGGATAGGCTCTACCAATGGATGTAAATGATACGGTTAATCACACCTTTTATTAGCGAAAGCCCACTATGCGCCTTTTCGACATTATCGCCATTCTTATTAGTCTGTCAGCAGTCTTTAGCTGGTTGAACTACCGTGTGCTGAGATTACCGACTGCTATTGGTTTAATGCTCAGTGCCTTGTTAATGTCGCTTGTGTTACAGCTGCCTTTTTTCGGAGGGCTCGAACACCAGGCAGAAGCGATGCTGGCCAGTATCGATTTTGACGAAACCCTGCTCCACGGCATGTTGAGCTTTCTGCTTTTCGCCGGTGCTCTGCACGTTAACCTTAATGATCTTGCCGAGCAGCGCTGGGTGATCGGTGTGTTGTCGACGGTCGGCGTTGTTGGTGCCACCTTTTTAATTGGTGGCGGTGTTTACTATTTATTTGACTGGCTCACTATCGACGTTCCTTTTATTTACTGCCTGTTATTTGGCTCGCTCATTTCACCCACTGACCCCATAGCAGTACTGGGTATTCTCAAGAGTGCCGGCGCACCGAAGACACTGGAGACAAAAATCACGGGCGAATCCCTGTTTAATGATGGCGTTGCCGTTGTGGTTTTTTTAGTGCTGGCGGATATTGCCGCTGGTGATGCACAAGTCAGTGCCACATCGGTCGCGACATTGTTTTTAAAGGAGGCTATTGGGGGCCTGGTGTTTGGGCTGATAATCGGTAGCCTCGCATTTTTTATGCTTAAAAGGGTCGACAACTATCAGGTTGAAGTGCTGATAACTCTGGCGCTGGTGACTGGCGGTTACGCCGCTGCGGAACACCTGCATTTATCGGCTCCTATCGCCATCGTCGTTGCCGGTTTGTTAATTGGTAATCACGGGCGGCGTGCGGCGATGTCTGAGAAAACCCGCGAACATCTGGATACTTTTTGGGAGTTGGTGGACGAGATACTTAATGCAGTGCTGTTTGTACTGATTGGCCTTGAAGTATTGGTTATCTCTCTGCGTGATGACTACCTATTGGCCGGTGCATTGGCTATACCCTTAATATTACTGGTACGCTTATTCAGTGTTGGTTTGCCTATTACCTTGATGCGTTCCTTCCGCAGCTTTACTCCCGGGGTGGTGGCTATTTTAACCTGGGCAGGCTTGCGTGGCGGTATTTCAGTCGCTCTGGCTCTATCGCTACCCAGTGGTGAGATGCGTGATGTATTGCTGACCGTGACTTATGTCGTGGTGGTATTTTCGATCGTGGTACAGGGCTTAAGTTTGGGGCCACTGGTGAAGCGGCTTACCACGGCAAAATAAAGAATCTTGATAGCAATCCCTCCTGTTGTCGCTCGGCTTTACTTATTGCCTAGAGGAACAGGTAGTATTTATCAGAGGTGTTGATTCTGGTTGGGAGCAATGTTTTTCTATCGATCTCAACCAAAATGCCAATACAGACGTTGTTGGTATGAGCTGAATCGAGTGCTGTATTTCGGAGGTATTTCTATTTCGTTAGTGGCAAAGTCTAGGCCGTCTCATCGTTGAGGTGCAGAATTGAACAGCGATGGTTAAGCCTCTATTATTCCACCCCTGAATGGGTGTGCTGAGCGCTAGAGTTTTCCCCGGAGTAAAGCCATTCTCAGGCTTGATATATCCAGGTGTTTTTTAATGTGTTGAGGAGTTAATAATGAATAAAATCGCGATGTTATGTTGTGCCCTGGTCTTAGGTGGTTGCATGTCAACAGATCCTTATACGGGTGAGCAAAAAACCAGTAACACTGCTAAGGGTGCCGGTATTGGTGCTGTTACGGGTGCTTTGGTGGGTATGGCGGTTTCCAGTAAATCAGATCGCGAGAAAGGAGCACTCATTGGCGCAGCCAGTGGCGCGGCAATTGGCGGCGGTGTCGGTTTTCGCATGGACAAGCAGGAGGCCGCACTACGTGCCAAGCTTGAAGGCACGGGTGTTCGCGTTATACGAGAAGGTGACAATATTCGATTGATTATGCCTGGGAATCTTACTTTTGAAGTTGATAATTATAACGTAAGGTCTGAATTTTACGGCACACTCGAATCCGTTGCTCTGGTCTTAAAAGAGTTCACCAAGACCAGTATTCGCATTGGTGGCCATACCGATTCGACGGGTAGTGATAGTTATAACCAAACCCTCTCCGAGCGCAGGGCTAACAGTGTTGGGCAATTTTTGATTGCGCAGGGTGTCATGGCTGGGCGTGTTTCGACCTCGGGTTATGGTAAACGTTATCCCATCGCCAGTAATAATAACGCAGCGGGACGACAAGCCAACCGTCGTGTTGAGCTCGAACTGGTCTCATTTTAGCGCTTTCGCTTTTATACGACTGATAGGGAAACCGGCATACTTTGCGCGTCGTACTAAGGTTTGATACTGCCTATCAGGCAGAGGCAGAGGCCCTGGCAAAGTCTCTGCAAATACCCCTTCTCCCAAGTGCTCTGCCGTTGCCAAGGGATGTAGACTTTGAATTAATGTTGAACCACGCAGGGCTTTCACTCCGTGAACAGTGCGTTAAACAAGACGCGGCTCAGCCTGAAAAACGTAAAAACAAAGAAAAGAATAAAGCAAAAGCTGATGTACGCTGCGACTTTATTGCGGGTGAACTACGCCATCGACGTCTTTACGGTGGTGGTAAAAACCAAATGATTCTCAAGGCCACTGGTCTTAATAAGCACAAACCTTCAATTATAGATTTAACCGCTGGCCTGGGTCGCGACAGTTATGTACTGGCGACAGCCGGGGCACGGGTGACAATGTTTGAACGCCAGCCGATTGTTGCGGCACTGCTCGACGATGGCTTAAGACGCTTGCGTAGTACCGGTGATGAACAAGAGTTAGTTATTGCTGATCGCCTTTCGCTGCATGAGGGAGATAGCCTGGATTGCCTGGCTGCACTCGCTGAGCAGGAGACTCCAGATGTGGTTTATCTCGACCCTATGTTTCCCGAGCGCGGTAAAACAGCGAAGGTTAAAAAGGCTATGGCCTTTTTCCATCATTTGGTGGGTAGTGACGACGACGCGGCTGCCTTGCTACCTCTGGCGCTGGCAACTGCGCGCTATCGGGTTGTGGTCAAGCGACCACGCTATGCACCGCCCTTGGCAGATTTAAAACCGGGACTGTGCTTTGAGGGGAAGTCGACACGCTTTGATGTCTATCCTCTGAAAAAAATGATCTAAAGAAAATGCCCTCCTAAAGGCTTACCTTACTTTTTAGTCAGTATTTGTGCGAGTTGCCGTTTGTGTCGGTGTCTTGCTACGTAGTGCTAAAACACTGCCCGCAGTAATCAGGCCCAGGCCGATAAAGGCATGTAATGTCCATTGATAATCTTCAAAAACGGTGGAAATTAATAGCGCAACGACCGGGAAAATCAGGAAGGTATAGCCGCCTTTATCAGGGCCGATAAGTTCGAGTAAGCGCAGATAAAAAACAAAACCCAGTGCGGTGCCGAAAATTGCTAGATACATTAGCGCGGCAGAATATTGTAGGGTGTACTCATAATTGAAAGTTTTTCCGCTAAACAGAGCGACAAGAAATAATAAACAGCAGCCGTAGAACATGCCCCAGGCGTTGTATTGCACTACTGGCAGATGACGTCGTGTGCTCATCCACGTTGCGGTAATACTACCCAAAGAGGCAAGAAAGGTTGCCAGCAAGGCTAACAATAAGCCGCGTACACTGTTATTAGCGAATGAAATACCTGTCAGTTCCGCTGAGAAAATTAGCGTGATGCCGGCAACACCAATCAGTGCGCCAAGCAAAGCAGGCAGGCTGGTTTTATTGCCGAGAATAACCCGTGCAGTAAAAATATTAATAAAGACAATGGTAGAAAAAACGACGGCCACCAGGCCACTAGTGAGCATGCCCGTGGCCTGATAAACCAGATAGTAGTTGCCAGAAAACAAGAAGAATCCGAGTAATAAAAAGCTCAAATGGTCCTGTAGAGGGAAGCTGAGGGAAAGCTTTTTACTGCGACACCAGGCAAACATGACGAGTGCTGCAATGGCGTTGCGATAAAAGGCCGACACACTGGGGTCGACAATGCCAAGGTGGAGTTTGACGGCGATCCAGGTAGAGCCCCAAATTAATACCGTGGCACTAAATAATAGAAATACCTGCAAGGTTTGTCCCACTGATGATCGTCACACATTGTGTTATAGGGAGTAAAAAATTAACAGAGTAGTTTGTTTAAAATGCCTTGATAAATGTTGCTGAGTTTGTCGAGGTCACTGGCAACAATCTGCTCGTCGACTTTATGAATGGTTGCGTTAAGGGTACCAAGTTCAATCACTTGAGTACCGAGTTTGGCGATAAAGCGGCCATCGGAAGTGCCGCCGCTGGTCGACAGCTCAGTGTTAATGCCTGTTTCTGTCTTAATACTGTCTACGACGGCTGAAACGAGATCCCCCGGTTCAGTAATAAAAGGCTCGCCGCTCAAATTCCACTTAATGTCATAACTCAGTTCGTGGTTGTTGAGAATGTCTTCAACCCGTGTCTGTAGCTGTGGGGCGGTGACCTGGGTGGAAAAACGAAAATTAAAAACAACGCTCACCTCACCAGGGATGACATTAGTCGCACCAGTACCGCCATTAATATTCGAGACCTGAAAGCTAGTGGCCGGGAAGAAATCATTCCCTTCGTCCCACTGTTGCGTCATTAATTCGGCAAGGGCGGGTGCGGCGCGGTGAATGGGGTTTTCTGCCAGGTGAGGGTAGGCGATATGCCCTTGTGTGCCCTTAATAATAAGCGTGGCATTGAGGGAGCCACGGCGGCCATTTTTTACCATGTCGCCGAGTTGTCGGTGGCTGGAGGGTTCGCCGATGACACACCAGTCGGGAATTCTATTCTGATCTTGTAACCACTCGACGACTTTAACGGTGCCGTTAACAGCGGGGCCTTCCTCATCACTGGTGATTAAAAAGGCAATGCGCCCGGCGTGATTGGGCTGTTGTTCAACAAAACGTTCACAGGCGGTAACCATTGCCGCTAACGCCCCTTTCATATCGGCAGCACCGCGACCGTATAAAATATCGTCGGCAATGACGGGTTCAAAGGGGGGATATTGCCAGTCGTCGAGTTTGCCTGTCGGCACGACATCGGTGTGCCCGGCAAAACACAGTACCGGGCCAGATTCACCTTTGACGGCCCAAAAGTTATCAACATCGGCAAAGGGTAGGCGCTGGATAGTAAATCCTAGGGTCTGTAGGCGAGCAATCATCACCTCCTGGCAACCACCGTCAAGTGGCGTAACTGATGGTCTGCTAATAAGATCGCAGGCCAACTGCAGAGTAGGGGATGGTGTCTCGTTTTTTTGCGTCATATTGTTACTTTCGTCGTTTTGCTATATCACGTGGCAGGGGGCATACGTTTGTTGCCACTTAAGCCGACCTGTATATCGGTCGGCTTAAGTGCGTTAAGCAAGTATCAGTTATGGGCGTGTAAGGCCTCGTTGAGTTCAACAGCTGTTTGGTTGGTTAAGCACTCAATGGCGCCACTCACAGAGTTGCGGCGGAATAATAAGTCGGACTTACCAGCTAATTCTCGTGCTTTGGTTTCACCAACGACGTGTTTGCTGTCATCGAGTATGACTACTTTTGTTCCAGCGGTGATATAAAGCCCCGCTTCGACAATGCAGCGATCACCGAGGGGAATGCCAATACCGGCATTGGCGCCCAGTAGACATTCTTTGCCGACTGAAATGATGATGTTGCCGCCACCCGACAAGGTGCCCATGGTTGAGCTACTGCCGCCGAGATCTGAACCCGCGCCGACAAAAACGCCGGCTGAAATGCGGCCTTCAATCATATTAGGGCCTTCGGCGCCGGCGTTAAAGTTGACAAAACCCTCGTGCATGATCGTCGTGCCTTCTCCAATATAGGCACCGAGACGCACGCGGCGGGTGTCGGCAATGCGCACACCAGCGGGCACAACGTAGTCTGTCATTTTGGGAAATTTATCGACGCTGTCGATGCTCAGGTTTTGACCCTTAATACGTGCCTGTACCTGTCGCGCAGGGAGTTCGGCGAGGTCGATAGCACCTTCGTTAGTCCAGGCGACATTGGGTAGGGAGCCAAAAATGCCACTTAGGTTAATGCCGTGGGGTCTGACCAAACGGTGGGAAATTAATTGTAATTTCAAATAGGCTTCGGGCACCGAAGCAGGCTCGTCATCACTGGCGAGAATTGTTGCCACACAGGGCCGAGAGCTATTGAGCAGTGAGCGTGTGGCATCTGCCTGGGCATTTTGCTGCTGTTTGTCCAGTGCATCTGCGAGGCTTTGCAGTTTGCTGTCATCGAGGTTAATGACAGTATTGCCTTCACTGTAGCCCAGTGCGTCACTCAGCGCAGTCGTGATAGCGGCGTCGGGATTTAGCAGGGGAGCGGGGTAAAAAACTTCGAGCCATTCGCCTTTTTGATTTTGCGTGCCGACACCGATGCCGATGCTGTAAAGCTTTGTCATTTGTTATACCTCTTTTTACTTGATCGAGTTGTTTGGTCTAGTGGTAGG
>JBFHDT010000087.1:0-7744 GCA_041584575.1 Porticoccaceae bacterium | reverse complement strand
GACCAAAACAGCTACGCTAGCTTATCAGAACGCGCATACCAACATGCATCGTCTACTCAATTTTCACCGGCTCATCTAGCAACACAATTTGCTGGCATTTGCGCAAGCGAAGCGCCACGCGCTGCCACCATAAGTACCCGTATTGCCCTGAATATTCGGCGAACCTTGAATAAAACGCCAGTGCTCCATCGACTTTTAAAATGAAAGAAAATCGTAAGGTGTTATTTATGTTTGCTCAGTCGCCACACTTATTGTATCGCGTGTGTAACGGGTTTATAGCCGGCCTATTGATGTTAGTAGCGGGCTGCTCACCCCACGATAAAAGCCACACTTTATTTGAAGATGTCACCCTTGGTTCTGGACTGGATATCTATACCGGCATGAGCTATGGCGCTGCATGGGGTGACTATAACGGTGATGGTTTTCCAGATTTGTATGTCACCAACCACCTAAACACCGCGCAACTGTTTGCGAACAAGGGGCATGGTCACTTTGAGGACACCACTCTTGACGCTTTTGCAGCCAGAGATATTGGCGGCGACAAACACGGCGCTGCCTGGGCTGATTTTAATAATGACGGACAACTTGATCTGGTTCAATTAACTGGCGCTGTAGTTGGTATTGGCAGCGAGCCTAAAAAACTGTTTATTAATCGCGGCTCTCGATTTGACAATATTGCCAAGGTGGTCGGCGTTGCCAATGTTTATGGCCGCACTCGTATGCCCTTATGGTTGGATATCGACAATAATGGTCAGTTAGATCTGTTTCACGGTGCCGAAGCGCGCTTTGACAACCGTGCCCCACCCTTTATATTTTTGCAAAAAGACAAGGGGTTTACACCCGTAGCAGAGCAAATTACTTTTCCACACAGATCAGTACCCTTTTGCATTTTGAGCGAACTCAACGGCGATAAACGCCCTGAACTCCTCTGTCGCGTGGTGGGCAAAAATCAGACAGTGAAAATATTTGATTTATCTGCGTTGCCCGCTAAAACTCTCGATCTGCTCCCGGTGACCGCTTTTGAAGATATTGCCGCAGGGGATTTTGACAACGACGGCGCTATCGATCTATTTCTTGCACGGAAAAATGCCGCGGGGCGAGTCGCTTTCGGTCAGCCAGGTAGTAATGGATTTATCGCTGATATCAGCACTCGAAAACCAGACTTTAATACCCCCGCTGGCTTCAGTTTTGAAACAAAGGGTAAAATCACCTTTGTTATAAAAGCAATGCACCCCAAGACGCTGAAACCGACGCAAATCGCTATTGGGGAAAACGCCTTGCAACCATCTACACTGGCTTTTTCAATTTCTCAGGAAACGGCGGGGATGAAAGCGACCACAGAGGCTAACACTAACATCGATCCAGCCAGGGCCATTACTATTAGGAACATTGAGGATGACAGGTGGCAGGTCACGGTTGCTGGTAAATTTGATGCCGCTGACAAGAGTCAATTTCAACAGCTTACTTTTAAGATCAACAGTGATAGCCCCATCTCCAATATTAAAACTTTGAATGACGCCAGCAGGCCTGAAGAGGCTCCGACACGCTTATTTATGAACCGAAACGACCAACTCATAGAAGAGAGCGAAAAACGTGGTGTTAATAAACGGCTGATCGCCGCTACCAATGTGGTATCGGCAGATTTTGATAATGATATGGATCTCGACCTTTTTGTCGTTACTTCGGGCGAGATTGGTAAACAAGAAAACTTACTACTCATTAATGATGGTGAAGGCTACTTTGAACCAGCTACCGCAGCTGGTGGCGCTGCTGGCAACCACCACGGTGTTGGCGATTCGATAACTACAGTAGATTTTGATCAAGACGGCTTCCTTGATATTTTCGTTGCCTCCGGCTTCAGCATGGGACGAAGTTTAGGTCTTGCCTCAGATGCTGGGGTCTACTCGCTTTATCATAATCGTACCAATAGTAATCACTGGGTGACCTTGAATCTTGAAGGTGTTAAGTCAAACCGTGATGGCATTGGTGCAGTGGTGACATTAACCACGGGGGGTATTACCCAAACACGCGTGCAAGACGGAGGTATTCATCATCGAGGCCAAAACGACCAGCAGCTGCATTTCGGTCTGGGTCAGCACGAACAAGCAGATGACATCTCGATTTATTGGCCAAGTGGAACGGTGCAAGTACTCAACGCGATCGAAGCCGATCAGCATCTTCTTATCAAGGAACAAACCCTATAAGCAGTGCACATTTTTCTCTGCCGTAAACAGGCATAATTACTGTAGCGGTTGATCGATCAAAAACAGAACCATAAGGAAGTAAGACATGCCTTTTTGGCAAAAAAGAACACCCAGTTATGTCCGCGCCATGGATTGGTTCAAGCACTATATGGTGGCCGACAAAGGAATTATCGTTCACACAAAGGAGCTTGTACCCTACCCAGAGGTCACTGGCTATTTTATTCCTACGCTTTACAACTGGGGTGAAAAGGAACTGGCTCGAACCTGTACAAAATGGTTGCTGTCCATTCAACTCACTGATGGCTCTTTCCCTGCCCCCGATTGCGTTACACCTTACACCTTCGATACTGGACAAATTATGCGGGGGCTTTGCGCTGCAGTTAATGATGTGGATGGCGCTGAACAAGCTTTACGTAAAGCCTGTAACTGGGTTTTAACGCAAATAGAAGATAACGGCCAACTGACAACGCCAACGACAGAACTATGGACGGGTATCGCCAATGACCTAATTCATACGTATGTACTGCCGCCGTTAATAGAGGCCGGCAATTTATTGGATGAGCCCGAGTATATTGAAAGGGCCAAGTTCGTTCTCAATTACTACAAAAAGCAAGATGCCCTTGTGCCTTTCAATCGTCTGTCACACTTCCACGCTTACGCTATGGAAGCCCTATGCGAACTGGGCGAGCTAAAAATGGCTCGCAGGGGCATGGCCGATGTTGAACGCTGCCAGAGACGCAACGGCAGTATTCCCGCTTATCCGAATGTGGATTGGGTTTGCTCAACTGGCATGGCGCAATACGCCATTGTTTGGTATACCCTGGGCGAGAAGACACGCGCTGACAAAGCGATGAAATATCTGGAAAAAATACAAAACACGTCCGGGGGCTTTTACGGCAGTTACGGTAAAGGCGCACAGTACATAGCGGGTGCTGAAATTAGCTGGGGAGTTAAATATTTTCTCGATGCGTACCGCCTAAAATTGAACCTGGAGGGAAAACATGCTTAAAGTGCTCACCGTTTTCGGCACCCGCCCTGAAACCATAAAAATGGCTCCTTTAATTGCTGAGTTAGAAAAACACCCCGATTTAATCCAGAATAAAAATTGTCTTACTGGCCAGCATAAAGACATGGTCGCACCACTTATTGAATTATTCGATATACGTGTTGACTACGATTTAAACCTAATGCGCGAAAACCAGACTCTTGAGCACATTACGGTCAGTGTCTTACAAGAAGTTGGAAAAATTCTACGCGAAGAAAAATTTGATCTCTTGTTGGTACAGGGCGATACAAGCACGTCAATGGCGGCCGCAATGGCCGCATTTTACCAGGGCGTTAAAATCGGCCATGTTGAGGCTGGCCTGCGGACTTTTAACAAGTTTCACCCGTACCCGGAAGAGTCCAATCGAAAAATGATCGACGCAATGGCGGATTTATTTTTTGCCCACAGCGATCTGGCAAAACAACATCTACTCAACGAAGGCATAGCCAACGAACAGATTACTGTTACTGGTAATACCGTGCTGGATGCTCTGTTTGATATTTCTGACCGACCTTTCGACTTCGCTACCTCTCCGCTGGCATCACTGCCCTGCAATGATAAACGGGTTATTCTAGTCACAGCGCATCGGCGAGAAAATTTCGGCGGTCCTTTCGAATCTCTATGCAAAGGACTAAAAAAACTGGCACTGAAATATAAAGACGAAGTCGTGCTGGTCTATCCGGTTCACCGCAACCCTAATGTGCGCGCAGTGGTCAACGAAATACTAGCGGAACTCGACAATGTGTTGCTCATTGACCCGCTGGAATACATGCCACTTGTTCACCTAATGAAGCGTTCTTATCTGGTATTAACAGATTCTGGAGGTTTGCAGGAAGAAGCGCCAAGCCTTGGTAAACCGGTACTGGTACTACGCCAGCTCACAGAGCGTCAGGAAGGTGTTGAGGCTGGAACAGTAAAGTTGATTGGCACCGATACCGATAATATTGTTAACGAGGTATCCAGGTTACTCGATGATCCCATCTCCTACCAGGAGATGGCCAATAGGATAAACCCTTATGGCGATGGCAGTGCAGGGATCCAAATTGTGAAAAGAATCCTTGAGGATGCTCAGTCGCATGCCTAACACTGACGTTAAGCATGGTATAGCCAGTAGCAATGCGCCACTGGTCAGCATTGTGCTACCCACCTACAACAGGGCTGAAGTGCTACCCCACGCAATAGCCAGCGTGCTAGCACAAACTTACCAGAGTCTTGAATTAATCATCGTTGATGATAACTCACCAGACAATACATTTGCGGTGGTTAATTCTTTTAACGATTCTCGTATTCGCTATGTTAAAAATGAGCCTAATTTAAAACTGCCCAGGGCACTTAACAGAGGCTTTTCACTAGCAGCAGGTGAGCTATTGACCTGGACATCAGATGACAATCTGTTATGTGAGGATGCGATAGAAAAAATGGTTGGTTTTATTGAAGAGAAGTCATGTGATTTTGTGTACGCCGATTACTATCTATTTTCAGAGCTCGATGAAAATAACAAGCCAACAGAGGCAAAGCGAGACTACCTGCCTGACATGGTGCAGCTAGAAAAAGGCAATCATATCGGTGCTTGTTTTTTATACACAAGGGCGTTGTATGAAAAAATTGGTGACTACGACCCCGAACTTTTCCTGGTTGAAGATTATGACTATTTTATGCGTGCTGCCCAGCACTTTACCTTTTGCCATCTACCCGAAGCCCTTTATTATTTCCGCCGCGATGACAACACTCTGTACTGCTCACGCTTTTGCGAGGTCAAATGTTCTGACGTGCTGGTGCGCTACAAAAATGGATTGCTGGAAAAATCTGCACTGACAGACACTCTGATTTCACTAATTTTACGTGATATTAATGGTATTAAGAATCCACTGTTACGCTGGGGACACCGAGCGCTAGAAGGCAAGTCTTACAGGCTAAGTAACCTATACCAACGTTTAACTAGCGCCTATCTTAAGAGTAAACTGCGTAAACCTATCGATATACTCCTGAACGAATTCTCTGTGGGCAATGCCAGCTTCAAAAATACCCGAGACAGTATCAAAGCCAGAGTTGAAGCCATAGGCCGCATCGAATATGACAAAGTCTAAAATGAAGTTGTGTAAACTAAGCAATAATAAAAATCAGCCTAACGAGACTGTAAATGGGTCGCTAAACAGGTTATTACAACCATGTTAAGACTGCTCAAAACGGCGCTAACTGGCCCACCTCAGGCGCGGGCAGCACACCGACAAGCTCTACGGTATAAGCCCAGTATCAAAACAGGCATTGAACAATTACAACGTATTTACCCCCCCATTAATGATACGGATGACGAAGCTCCGATATTTCTGCTGTCTGCTGGTTGGCGCTCTGGATCTACCTTGTTACAACGGTTAATTATGTCGGACTCTAGAGTGATGATATGGGGTGAGCCCTACGATGAGTGCGGCGTGATTCAGAAAATGGCTGATTCGACACAAGCTTTCAGAGATGACTGGCCCCCGCAGGACTATTACTATGATGGCAGCCCTCCCGATAGTCTTTCAGGTGACTGGATAGCTAATTTGTTCCCGTCGGTTCAGGACTTACACAAGGCACATCGCGCTTTTTTTGACAACCTATTTACAATTCCAGCTGCCAATGCCTGCGCAAGCCGCTGGGGCATTAAAGAAGTAAGGTTGGGTACGGAGCATTGCGCGTATTTACGTTGGCTGTACCCGAAAGCACGTTTTGTTTTTCTTTACAGAAACCCACTGGAAGCCTATCGCTCTTACTGTCGCTACGGCCGAAGTTGGTACGATACCTTTCCAGACAAGCCAGTATTCACACCAACTCACTTCGGCAAGCACTGGAAATACCTAGTAGAAGGTTTTGTTAAAGATGCCTCAGATTTAGATGCCCTGACGATTTGCTACGAGGATATGATTGCAGGCCGTACCCCTCTGAGCGAACTAGAGACATACCTGGATATCAGTATCAACCGTGACGTGCTAAGCAACAAAGTGGGAAGTTCAAGACAAGGAGGTAAAACCACCGAAGTCAATTGGCTTGAAAAACGTTTGCTGAAACATGCTGTATCGCCAATCGCTCAACAGCTAGGCTACAATTGGTAATCGCACAGATGCTAGAACTAGCAATAGAGATTCAAGGCCATTACGTCTGTAGACACCTCTCCCCTGACATAGTCATTGGACATTAAACGCATGGACGCCAGTATTATAGTGTGTACCTACAACCGGGCAGGCTCACTTAAAGATACCTTGCATGCTCTGCATGCACAAAACACCACACCTGGACGTGCCTGGGAGGTCTTAGTGGTGGATAACAACAGTAGCGATGATACCCAGCAGGTCATCGAAGATGCACAACAATCCTGGCCTCAGCTTCGCTATACGTCTGAAAAGCAACAAGGTCTATCTCACGCCCGCAACCACGGCATTGACAGCGCCAAAGGTAAGGTATTGTTATTTACCGATGACGATGTTTTACCCGAGCCAGAGTGGCTAGAGACAACTCTGACTGGCATGGAGAAATACGATGCCGATGCCTGTGGTGGGTTTATAGCACCAATATGGGAATCACCACCACCGGCCTGGCTCACCGAACGCTTTTACGGCTTTCTTGCTGTGCGGACAGATCGCACGGATGATTACCCCATCACTGAGCCGGGACAAGCACCATTTGGTGCTAATATGGCCGTCAAAAAAAGCGTATTTCAAAAAGTCGGTACGTTTGATACAAACCGAGGCAGAAAAGGTAATGTACTTGCCAGCGGGGAAGACGGAGAATTGTTCCAGCGTATCCTCGCAGCTGACCTGAAAGCGGTCTTTCTTGGTTGTTCACGCGTACATCACAAAGTGGAAAGTTTTCGTTTAACCAAAAAATATATGCGTAACTGGCGATTTCAAACGAGTCGAAATATCGCACAGAGTGTTGCAATGGTTGGTAAGCGTCGTGTATTCAATATACCCCTGTATATATTTCCTCAGTTACTGCGTGCAACACTGCGTATGCTATGGGGAAAACTCAGCGCACCAAAAGATGAAGCTTTTAACCGGGAGATTGTAGTCTGCCACTTTTTAGGAGTACTACAAGGCTTATACCAAGTACGTAATGGTGGGAATACAAAATATTGAACTCTGCCAAAGCAAGGGAAGAAAGCTTGATCGATGCAACCTCTATCGAAGTGTTGATCTGCACTCACAACCGGGAAGCACTACTAAAACGCACTCTATTCCACTTAAATAAGGTGGAGAGGCCTAAGTATTTGTCGGTAAGTATTTTTATCGTCGCCAATGCATGCACTGATGGTACTGCACAATTCTTAGCAGCTTACGAAAGTGAATCATCGGAGAATAATCAACTTCCACTTAGGTGGGTGGAAGAACCATTACCCGGCAAATCGAATGCTTTAAACACTGCAATACCCCTATTAAAAGGAGATTGCATTACAATGGTGGATGACGACCATCGAGTTGACTACACTTTTTTCGTGGCCGTAGAAAATGCTTTAGAG
>JBFHDT010000086.1:0-7777 GCA_041584575.1 Porticoccaceae bacterium | reverse complement strand
GGGATGACTTACCTCAGGCGGGAGACGTTCTCCCTAAACCTGGCCATTGGTTGCACTTTCTGCCTACTGCTCGCCAGTCTGATATCAGCACTGACGGCCATCCAAAGAAGGGCAGCTTTCTACCCCCGGTGCCGTTGCCGCGGCGGATGTGGGCCTCGGGCAAAGTCGACTTCCATACGCCTTTGCACATTGGTGATGCCCTGCGTCGGGTCAGCACAGTGAAGAGCGTGACCCACAAGCAGGGTGGCAGTGGCAACTTGGTCTTTGTTGTCGTTGAACATGAAATATACCGTGGTGATAGCCTCGCTATTAGCGATACGCAAAACTTGGTTTACCGTGAAGATCCCTCACCTGACGCGCCGGCGCCGAAGCCGGTGGCACCGAAATTTGAAGCTCAGTTCAGTCGCGACGTGATGCCTGACCCGGTGCTGCTGTTCCGCTTTTCAGCCCTAACCTTTAATAGCCACCGTATTCACTACGACCGCAACTACGCCATGAATGAAGAGGGCTACGCCGGTTTGGTGGTGCATGGTCCATTGAGTGCCACCTTGCTGCTTGACCTGGTGCGCAGTGAATTGCCCGATGCTGACATTGCCCACTATGACTATCGCGCTGTGCGCCCCTTGATTGATGGCAATACCTTCAAGATTCAGGGTTGCCGCAGTGATGAGGGTGTGAATCTGTGGGTTGTTGACCACGAGGGCGCAATGACTATGCAAGCTAAGGTCGTATTGAAAGCCTAGGTCTAGGCATAAATAGAAAGATCTTCGTCAACTAAAGAAAGAGCCTGAGGAATTAATCTGTGACCCAACAATTGTCGACTCAGCAACCTTCGACTCAGCAAGACCTACCCCTGTGGCGCTCCGCACTATTTGTGCCCGCCAATGTTGAAAAGTTTGTCGCCAAGGCCCATACCCGTGGTGCCGATGCGATTATTCTCGATCTTGAAGACAGTGTGATTTTGTCGGAAAAAAACAATGCCCGTAATGTCGTGCCGGCTGCAGCGGCGACGGTCGCCAGTCACGGTCTCGATGTGCTGGTGCGCATTAATCGGCCCTGGCGCCTGGCGGTTCGCGACCTTGAGGCTGCTGTTTGCAAAGACGTACATACCATTGCGGTGCCGAAAGTTGCTAGCGCAGACCATATTCAATTCATTGCCGAAGTGATCGACGAGCTCGAGGTGGAAAAACAATTGCCCCACGGCCACACACGCATTCTTGCCTTTATTGAAGGACTGGATGGCCTGGAGAATATTGATGCCATTGCCGCAGCTTCTGACCGCGTTATGGGTGTGTTTATCGGTGCCGAAGATTTCTCCTCAGAAGTGGGTATGGAGCCGAGCGAAACGGGTTTGATGTATCCCAATCAACGCGCTGTCTTTGCAGCCCGTAAAGCGGGTGTGCTGCCCTTGGGTTTTGTCGGCTCTATTGCCGACTACTCTGATCTCGATGCCTTTCGCGCGAAAATCCGCCAGGCCAAGCAATTGGGCTTCAGTGGTGCCCTGGGCATTCATCCTAGTCAAATAGGTATTATGAATGAAGAGTTTATGCCTTCGGCGGAGGCGGTCGAGCATGCTACTGGCTTGTTGGCTGCTTACGAAGAAGGCTTAGCGGCGGGGCGGGGCGCCGTTGAATATAAGGGTAAAATGATTGACGCCCCGGTGGTTGCTCGCGCTGAAGAAACGCTCCGAAAACACCGTGCTTTGAGCGCCAGGCAAGCTTAATCGCATCTTAGAAATGGCGAACTTTTACTGTCAATATTTGGACAGCCGTGTCACTACATCGCTGTCTTTATCATCGTAAATCAACAAAGGAAAAAATCATGACCGAAGCCGTATTGTACGAACAGACGGGTCGCATTGTGACCATTACGCTGAATCAACCTGAAACCCGCAATGCGCTGTCTGATGTGTTGGTGCCCTGCTTGATTGAAAAATTAAACCAGGCCGAAGCGGATGAAGGCGTGAGTTGTGTAATTCTTACCGGTGCCGGTAAAAGCTTCTCCTCGGGTGGTAATCTGAAAGAAATTCGTGCCATGACACAGGAGAAGAAACTTTCAACCCACCAGATCCGCCACTGGTATCTGGATATGATCCAGCAAATCCCCCGTACTATGGAGAAAATGACAGTACCCGTGATCTGTGCCGTTAACGGTCACGCTATTGGTGCGGGCTGCGATTTAACCATGATGTGTGATATTCGTATCGCCTCGGAAAAAGCGCTCTTTGCCGAGAGCTTTATGCGTGTGGGTTTGATTCCCGGCGACGGCGGGGCCTGGTTTTTGCCCCGCGTGATTGGCTTGTCCCGCGCCTGTGAGATGAGCTACACCTGTGACATGATCGATGCCACCAAGGCTGATAAGTGGGGCATGGTCTCCGATGTCGTCGCCCCAGAGGCTCTACTTGATGCTGCGATGGCAGTAGCCAAACGCATTGTCGCCCATCCGCCGTTGGGTATTCGTTATGCCAAGAAGCTTTTGGTGGAATCACAAAATATGCCACTTTCAGGTGCCTTAGAAATGGCCGCTGGTATGCAGGCGACGCTCCAAAACACGGAAGACCATCTTGAGGCGATTGATGCGGCATTGGAAAAGCGTGAGCCGCAATACAAAGGCTGCTAGCTGATCAGCAGACGCTCGGTATGACTGTTTTACAGAGTTCAGCGCTAACAGCATTGTCAGTAAACAGTGTGGGTGGGGCTTCTCTCACCTAAAATGGCACGTAGAACACTCAGATTACCTGGCTTGAAATTAGAAATTGAATATGCGAATAGTTACCTAAGCATATTCATCGGTGCATATCTTGCTGTAGATGTGAGAATGCGTTCTTCTCGCAAGTTTTACTTGCTAATGATATTGGTATTGAGGATAGCGTTATGGAAGTAGGTTCGTTCTATATGCCTGTAGTGGGCAATAAAGAAGAAATTGAAAAGGGTATGGCTGGTAAGCGTACCGATTTGTACCAAGAGATGTTGAAAGAGTTGACTGAGCAAGTTCAATACATGGACGAGCATGGTTATTACGGAATGGGTACGACAGAGCACCACTTTCATATTGAAGGTGAAGAAGTGTCTACTAACCCCATTTTGCTGAATCTGTATTTTGGTATGCAAACCAAAAACATGAAATTTGGTCAGCTGGGTAACGTACTGCCTGCTCACAACCCTGTTCGCCTGGCCGAAGATATCGCCATGGTTGACCAGATGTTGGGTGGCCGTACTTTCGCCGGTTTTGCTCGTGGTTACCAACCTCGATGGGTATCGACGCTGGGTCAGCAAATGAATGGCATGGCGAATGCCAATGAGCTGGGTGCTACCGCTTACGATGCGCTCAAAAAAGAGGTCTACTACGACCATTTTGATATCATCATGAAGGCGTGGTCGAACGACACGTTCTCGCACAACAGTAAATTTTGGCAGATTCCCACGCCTAACACCTACTGGAATACCCACGAAGTAACCCGTAAATACGGTCAGGGTGTTGACGAGAATGGTATTTTGACGGAAGTCGGCATTGCGCCTCCCACCTTCAATAAGCGTATGCCTGATTTATTTCAGCCATTTAGTGTATCGGCGAGCTCCATTGAATGGGCTCAGGAAAATGATGTCACGCCGATTACAATCATCACCAACAAAGAAGTGGCGCAAAGCCATATTCGTGCGGCCAAAGAGGCGGCCGATAAAGCGGGCAAGCCTTATCGTATGGGTATGACCCGTGAGGTCTATGTTGCCGATACTGACGAAGAAGCCTATCAAATCGCTAAAGACGGCGGCAACTACATTTGGTGTAACTTCTTCCAGCCCTTTGGTTTTAATGCGGCTGTTGCTAATCCTGGTGAGTCACCTTTCGATGTGCCCAATAACTTTGAAACAATGGTTGAGCGAGGCCTGGTAATTTACGGTAGTCCTGACACGGTGAAACGTAAATTTGAGCAATTGTTTACCGATTTGCCCTGTGACTACTTCTGGTTGTTTACCTACAATGGGCTGGTACCTCAGCATCAAATGATGCGTCACTACGAGTTGCTGACAGAACAGGTTTTGCCTCACTTTACGGATAAAATCAAGTAGTCAAACTACACGCTAATACGACTTTCATAGAGGGTTGTATTAGCGTGGATGTGTTTTTTGCAAGCCCAGGGCTGCAAAGTTGCACATGGCGTTGTTTTGCTATTTAGCAAGTGCCAGATGATTGTTGAGCAGCAATTGAGCTAAACTTTCATATTTTACTTTGAGCATACTTGCTCATGATTGAGGGGTAAATTAAGGCATGTCCATGGAAAATCGATCAATTTACGACAGTGACCACGCGTTATTTCGCGCCAATGCCCGGCGTTTTTTTCGTGAAGAGTTAGAGCCTAATATTGAAGAGTGGGAAAACGCGAGTATCGTGCCCCGTTCATTCTGGCGTAGTGCTGGCGAGAAGGGTCTGCTCTGCTGTGGTATTCCTGAAGAGTACGGCGGTCCCGGCGCCGACTTTAAATACAATATGATTTCTTCCGAAGAGATCGGTTATGCCATTGGGGGTGGTAGCTGCGGTTTCGCTCTGCAGTCTGATATTACTGCCTACTATATTCTCAATCACGCCTCAGAAGAACTGAAGCAGAAGTGGTTGCCTCCCATGGTAAGCGGCGAGGTTATTTCTTCTATCGCGATGACTGAACCGAGCACGGGAAGTGATTTGCAGGCCATTCGCACGACGGCGATTCGCGATGGCGATGAATATGTGATTAATGGCCAAAAGACGTTTATTACCAACGGTCAGCATTCCGATTTCGTCATTGTGGTCTGTAAAACCGATCCGACACTGGGTGCCAAAGGTATCAGCTTGGTGATTGTCGAGACGGGGACACCGGGTTATGAAAAAGGCCGTAACCTGGACAAAATTGGCCAGAAGGGCGCTGATACCTCCGAAATGTTTTTCGCCGATGTGCGCGTGCCTGTCACTAACTTGATTGGCGAAGAGGGTAAGGGCTTCGGTTATTTGATGAGCGAGTTGCCACGCGAGCGCTTGACCGTTGCCTTCAGAGCCTGGGCTGAAGCGCAACGCGCTTATGAAATTACTGTTGAATACACCAAGGAGCGTGAAGCCTTTGGCAAGCCGCTGTTTGCTCAGCAAAACACGGCGTTTAGCCTGGCCGATGTGGCAACGGAACTGGCCGTAGGCTGGGCCTTTCTCGATCAGTGTCTGGCAAAGATTGTTGCCGGTACCCTAACGGCTCAAGAGGGAGCCATGGCGAAACTGTGGACCACTGAAAAAGAAGGTAAAATTGTTGATACTTGCCTACAGTTCTTTGGTGGCTACGGTTACATGCGCGAATATCCCATATCACGTATGTATACAGATGCACGGGTACGCAGAATTTACGGTGGATCAACTGAAATTATGAAGCTCTTTATCGGTCGTTCTTTGTAATTGCCGTAAAAGTGTAGGGTGAAGTCGCACGACGATGTCGTTAACTTTTTAATAGCTATTCATTTATAGGAAATATCATGGTTGGAATAACAGCTTTCGGCGCTTATTTGCCGAGAATGCGCTTACAAAAGCAGGTGATTGCGGATGCTAATGCCTGGTTTGACCCGGGTTTAAAAGGCCTGGCAAAAGGTGAAAAAGCCATTTGTAACTGGGATGAAGACGCCATTACTATGGCGGTTGAAGCCTATCAAGACTGTCTGGGCAATAAGCCGGGCCAAGCGCCGGCTGCGCTGTTGTTAGCATCGACCTCATTGCCCTTTAGTGATCGACAAAATTCTGTCGTTGTGGCTGAAGCGCTGAATTTGGAAAACTCCGATCTACGCACGATGGATATTACTTGCTCACAGCGTGCAGCAACATCGGGTTTGTTGTCGGCGTTGGATATTGCTGCTGCCGGTAAAGACGCTGTGCTGGTTGCCTCAGAGCACCGCAGAGCCAAGTGTGCTTCCCGTGAAGAAATGCTCTACGGTGATGGCGCTGCTGCAATCGCTGTTGGCAGCGACAATGTGGTTGCCGAGTTAGTGGCCAGTCAAAGCCAGCCTGTTGATTTTATCGACCACTACCGGGGTGAGGGCGAGGATTTTGATTACGGCTGGGAAGAGCGCTGGGTGCGTGACGAAGGTTATATGAAAATCGTTCCCAATGCTGTCAACGCGTTGTTGAATAAGGCCAGTGTTAGCGCTGGTGATATTGCACACTTTATCTTGCCGACTGATCAGGGCCGTGTGCCACCGATGGTCGCTAAAAAGCTTGGCATTAAAGGCGAAGCCGTTGCTGATAACTTGCTACAAAGCGTCGGTATTACCGGGGCTGCCCATGTCATGCTACTGCTGGCCCATCGTCTTGAGCAGGCTGCACCGGGTGACCTGGTACTGGTCGCGGGCTTTGGCCAGGGTTGCGATGTATTGTTGTTTAAAGTGACTGACGCCATTAGCCAGCAAGCGCTAGGCAAAGGTGTTTCTGGTCATCTTAGCAATGGACGCCCCGAAACCAACTACAATAAGTATCAGTCGTTTAACAACCTGCTTGAAAAAGACTTAGGCAAGCGTTCAGAGGTGAATAAACAGGGCTATCTGTCAGCCATGTATCGGGCTCGCGGCCTGACTAATAGCTTTCTGGGTGGTAAATGTACTGCTTGTGGCACCGTACAAATACCCAAACATAAATACTGTGTTAACCCTGAATGTGGGGCTTACGATACCCAGGTCGATCACCCTATGGCAGGCGTTATGGGAGAGGTTGCTACCTGGACAGCAGATACATTAACCTTCGACTACAATCCGCCTGCTTATTTTGGCATGGTCACCTTTGAAGGGGGTGGTCGCATTATGATGGATATGAGTGAGGTCGATGCCGAAACTTTTGACACAGGCTCAAAGGTATCAATGCACTTCCGACTCAAGCAGATTGACGATCAAGCCGGTTTCCGAAAATATTTCTGGAAGGCTATTCAAGTCTAATTATCAGCTTAGGAGCTAAATATCATGGCAAGTGGAATTAAAGATAAAGTCGTTATTTTAGGTGCTGGCTGTAGTAAGTTTGGCGAGCGTTGGGATTGTGAACCTGCGGATTTGATGGCTGAGGCCTTTGAAGAGTGTATCGCTGATGCGGGTATTGAAAAAAGTCAGATAGAAGCCGCTTGGCAATCGACAGGTGTCGATGCTTTTAGCGTTGGCCCTGGTGCCATGCCTCTCAGTATGGGGCTGCGTTTGCCTGACATTCCGGTCACTAAAATCGAAAACTATTGTGCCAGTGGCACCGAGGCCTTCCGTGCGGCGACTTACGCGGTGGCATCAGGTGCTTGCGACATCGCTCTGGCGGTCGGTTTTGAAAAGTTGAAAGATACCGGTTACGGCGGTTTGCCCCAGCGTTCGCGCGGTGTTGCTAACGACCTGTACTACCCCAATCTTTCGGCACCGGGCATGTTTGCCCAATTAGCGGCCGGTTATCGAGGTAAGTACGGCACCAGTAAAGAAGAGCTGAAACGCGCTATGGCCCATGTCTCAGTGAAAAGCCATGCCAACGGTGTAAAGAACCCCAAGGCCCACTTACAGCGTGCCATTACTATGGAGCAAGCGCTTAATGCACCGCTAATTGCTGAGCCTATTGGTTTATTCGATTGCTGTGGTGTCAGTGATGGTGCCGCTTGTGCCATCGTTACGACCCCTGAAATCGCCAAGAGCCTGGGCAAAGAACAATTGATTGCTGTTAAAGCTCTGCAACTGTGTGCGTCCAATGGGCAGGAAGGAGGTTACGAAGGCTGGGATGGTTCTTACGTGCATACCACTCGCGTTGCCGCCAAGCG
>JBFHDT010000085.1:0-7778 GCA_041584575.1 Porticoccaceae bacterium | reverse complement strand
GGTGATGGATTACGAGATAAAATTCGACGATCAGCGCGGCGTTAAAATCGATGTGCAATATAAAGCACTGATGGCGCCCTACGATATCCACGACCCGGAGCAAGACCCCCTCGCCGCCACCGCCGACGATAATGTCTCGGCCACTGCCTATGCTGGGCACTGGGATCAAACTGGCCGCGTTACCGGCACGTTCACCATCGATGGCAAAACCTATGACGTCAATTGTGTGTCGAGCATGGACCACAGCTGGGGCGAGCGTAAAGAAGATCAGTTCAAAAACTTTTGCTGGCTCAATGCCAATTTTGACAACGACGTCAGTATTCACTGCATTTGGGGCATCAACCCCGACGATCCCAATCACTACCAGGCCATTGCCCACGGCTACGTGCGCGAGGGCGACCAGGTCTACGGTCTCGTCAAAGGCTCAGGTCGCCTCGTGCGCGATGGCCGGCTACATCAATTTATGGAGCTTCAAGTTGAAGACGAACGGGGTAAAACTCATAACTTTACCGGAACAGCCTTTACCTCCAACCCCTGGCAACCCTGGCCTTTCGTCTACTGCACCCAGTCCTTCCTGCGCTGGGATCTCGACGGCGTTACCGGTTGGGGAGAGGTGCAGGACGTCAGCATGTAATCGCTAATTTTTCAGGAGGAGACTATCTAATAATAACGGCCCAATAATAAAATCAAAAAAAATCTGATCAATACAGAAACCTTACGACTGCGCGACCAACCCACCGCCGAATGGATAGCAGTAATCAGAGCTCGCTATCCAGTGGGGTGTCGATCGACACGGTACTACCGTAAACGACGAAATCGCACGCAAACGTCGGCCCTCCATACAAACTTTGCGCACCTTGAAGCCTCCTGCTCACTTACTTGCAGAACACCACTGGACGGAATGACCTGCAACTTAGCTATCTGAAACGGCTTGGCAATGGCGCGTCGAAAGAACAGTTCATTTTTATGCTGACCTGAAATCAGGGCTCAAGCGAACGTGCCACCGGCAAGCTGATGCTGCGTATGGCCCCCTCTTAATCGATGATGAAATTTCATCGCTTGCTCGAAGCCTGGTACTGCGCGCCATGTGGAGAGAAGCACTATTGCCCGAGGTTTTCTGGGTCGAACACAGTAACGAATTTCGCGCTCATCCCTTTTTTTTTCCGTTTTTGTGGTCGACACCGTACAGCCCGAAGACAAAGGCTCGGTGTGTCTTTCAAGACTAAATTGCTCAACCCTGGGCGACAGTCACAACGCCACTTTAATCAACTGTGACAGTGTGACGATTGGCGGTATAAAGTGAGCCGGCGAACTCGAGCAGGCAACAGTAACTCTCCAGCTCATTATGGACAGCGCCAGAAAACCGACACAGCTACAAGCTGGCACAGGACAAAGGAATCAGCCTTTTTAAAAACTAAAACACTTCCCCAGAGCTCGTCGAGCAATCGACAAAATAAGATTTTGAGCGTAAATAAACAATAAAACTCAAGCATAAAAAAGGCGTCTTTTTTGACGCCTTTTTTATGCTCACACATTTTACCGCGCTAGAAAAAACCACTCATCGCATAGGCTGTCTTCTTAAACATCAGCGGCTGGGCCTCCGGTAATTTAAGATTTGCCTTATTTGCCGTAGTCACAATACGTGTGCGGTACTCCTTGTATTTGCCCACTTCAGATACCTGCTGTTTGCTGGTACCCGCATCAGAAACCTTACTCGTTATCGCCGTATCTTTACGCACAAATACACCCTTACCTGCCTTTTCCCTAATTTGCACATCACAGACCAACATATAAGTAACATCTTTTATCAGAGCACCGCTCACCGTTTCTATAGCGCCACCAAGTAAGCCTCCAGCAATTGCTCCTCCCCAGCGATTACCACTATTTAACACTGCGCCAGCTGCAGCTCCACCAGCAACAGCCCCCCCAAGGTAGCCCTGACGCAAGGCAGCCTCAGCCGCTGTAGCGCTGGCAATTTCGAGGTTCAAGACATAAGCGACCATCGTAAACTGGGCCCGAGCCGGATCATCAACGATGGTGTAACCCGAGTCATTATCCGCAAATTGCTGTTTAACAAAATTTTTAAATTCACGCCGATCAAACTCCATCACCCCGCTCTTAATATCCATATAAATTGTTCGTTTACTTTTTGAAACAGGGTCTACAAAAACTGATGTACTGGTCTTGGTTTGAACGACCAAATCCTTTTTCCCAATAGCCGTTTGTGTGGCCGCACAAGCGCTAAGCAATAGTGTCACTGCAGCAAGTAATATTGCAGTACCCTGGCTTTTAATTCGATTATCATTAACACTCATGACACCTAACTCCTTTTATGTGAACTCTCAACAAACTCCAGTCTAAATATAAAAACCCTGCACCAAGGCTTTTCTCCATTTATTCCTCTACCAATACCGACCGTAATAACGATGATAATAACGACAATTGCGCCAAGCACGATAACCATAGCTGTAAATATTATTGCAGGTGTAACCTGGCCGCCAATAACTAGGCCTCGAACCTTCAGGCTTAGTATTATTTTTTAAGGCCTCCTTCATATAGGCATCTAACTTGACTTGATCTCCCGGATCAAAATTTTTCGCCATAACCTCTGAATTGAGTTGACGCTGCATAGCCGCCATTTCGTCTTCTTCAGAATCTGCAAATAAAGTGGTCGCCAGGAAGGCGAAGAGAAAAAAGACAAGACATTTCTTGATCATGACACACTCCTTGTGCTTCGATAAATCAAATCAGAGTTATTCGACAAATTTCATAAAATGCTAGCAGAACAGCGTCAAACAAACAATATAAAATAATGCTCGAAAATCGTTCATTACTTAGCTTGCAGCCAAAACCATTTATTAAAAATCACAGCGCCTGAGCGCCTATAAATAGCAGTAATTACTACCGTTTCAGGACTTTATTTCCAGCCATAAAAGCAAGCTGTAGGGACTAAACCATTAATTGACAAAGAAGTTATCTGCCACAATTATGTGGAAACCGCTCAGCGCTTATAAGCTAACCTGCCAAAGAAAAAATATCGAGAATAGTGTGTGATGCGTTCTGAATGCGCAGTACGGAATCACCAATCTAGTGTGAAGAAGTAACCTCTACTTCAGGCGTACGACGTAAAATATCTTTGGATAAATAGCGGGACTAGAGAGATAACATTGCGTAATGAGGACTTCACCGAAGCCATCTTTTTGACTGGTTAGGGCTTTAACAACCCAAAACTTAGGTGAGACCGCCAAAAAAATTTTGTGCTTAACGGGTCCCACCTAAATTTTCAGGCAATTTTTTAGTCAACAATAGCCAATAGTTCGACATCAAAAACCAGAGTGGCGTGCGGACCAATGGCACCACCGGCTCCTTTCTCGCCGTAAGCTAAATCCGAAGGCACATACAAACGCCATTTTGCGCCTTCTTGCATCAATTGCAGCGCTTCTGTCCAGCCTGCAATAACACCGTTGACGGGGAATTCTGCTGGCTCACCGCGATCGTAAGAGCTGTCAAACACAGTACCGTCGATCAACGTACCATGGTAGTGAGTGCGAACCTTGGCCGTGCTGCTGGGCGTAGCACCCTTGCCTTCGCTTAACACTTCGTACTGCAGTCCCGACGCAGTGACCGTAATACCGTCACGCTTGGCATTTTCAGCGAGAAACTTAACGCCCTCGGCAGACAATTTGCCCGCCTCTTCCGCCTGTTTTTTCTGCACTCGAGCATTCACTTCTTCAAAGGCAGCCTTCATTACCTCGGTATCAACTTGAATGGGCTGACCTGTAAAAGAGTCACTAATACCTTCAAGAACTGCGTCCAGAACGAGCTCATCAAAGGGGCTTCCGGCCAACTGATCGCCCATCTGGCGGCCAATACCGTAGCTCACTTGTTGTTCAACGGTGGTGAATTTGTCAGACATAAATCATTACTCATCAAAATAAAACGGCATCTTAACACGACATAATTCAGCGAGACTCAGTAAAAGTAGATGCAGGACTGCCGTTGAGTAGCGTTATATTTTGGTGTTGAATGAACGACCCATTTTCAAACCCAACTTATTAACTTACACAGGAAAAATCATGTCTGAATCCATTAAAGGAAAAATTGCCCTCGTCACCGGTGCAGCCAGCGGTATCGGCGCTGCTGCGGCTGAAATATTTGCTCAAAAAGGCGCCAAAGTAGTGGTCTCCGATATCAATGCCGAAGGGGGGCAGGCAACCGTTGAACGTATTGTTGCCGCCGGTGGCGAAGCGGTGTTTCAGCCTTGCAATGTGGCGATTGAGGCCGATGTTATCGCGCTGGTCAAGAAAGCTGTGGACACCTACGGGCGGCTCGATATTGCCTTCAATAATGCCGGTGTTGAAGGCGAAGCGGCCACCACGCCCAATTGCAGCATAGAAAATTTTGACCTGAATATCGACGTCAACCTGAAAGGCGTGTTCATGTGCATGAAATACCAGATCAATCAGTTTCTCGCCCAGGGCGACGGTGGGGCCATCGTCAACACCGCCTCGGTAGCCGGGCTGGTGGCCGCCAAAGGTTTGCCCGCCTACGTTGCCGCAAAACACGGCGTCGTTGGCCTGACAAAAACAGCAGCCATTGAATTTGCCAAAAAAGGGATTCGTGTTAACGCGGTGTGCCCCGGTGGTATTCGGACCGAAATGCTGCAACGCGCCCTTGACGAAAAACCCTGGGTTGAAAAACAAATGCTTAAGCTTCAGCCCATCGGTCGTCTCGGCGACCCGGCTGAGGTTGGCAAGGTCGTGGTCTTTTTATGTTCCGACGACGCCTCTTTTGTCACCGGTCACGCCATGCCCGTCGATGGCGGTTGTGTGGCAATATAACCCCACGGGGCAAGTGAGCTAATACTGACTTGCCCGTGTCCATTTTTTAACTTACCCGCTCAATACCAGAAGGAAGAACACTATGGATTTTGTTGCCTTTGTCACTTTACTTTTACTTGCTCAATACTTGTATTTTTGCGCCATGACCGGCAAGGCTCGCGACGAGTTCGGCATTAAAGCGCCCGCGACCACTGGCAATGACGTTTTCGAACGCACTTTACGCGTACAACTCAACACCCTGGAGCAGCTGTTTGTCACCCTGCCCGCAATGTGGCTTTGCGCCCACTATTTCAGTAGCAGTTTTGCAGGCATCATGGGGCTGGTGTTTTTTGCTGGTCGCGTGCTCTACCGCAAAGCCTATATCGCCGACCCTGGCACGCGAACAACCGGCATGATGATGGGTTTTTTAGCCAATATAGTGCTTCTGATTTGCGCCACTCTTAGCGTCATTTTTTAAGGTATCCGCAACACTAGCATCAAGACACTATTCTTAATGCTAGTGTTGAATTAATGCGGCTCATTTGCTAAATTGCCATAACGTTGACGTTAACGTTAACGAAATATTGAGTTAGCACTACCTTTGTTCGAGATTCCTCGGGGGCAATAAAGCTCCCTCAAAGAGAAGCCCTATGAGCCGTATTCAATCGTCGATCAACCCGCAATCTGCCGCCTACAAAGAGAATGCTGAGCACTATGCAAAACTGCTCGAGCAGCTGCGAGAACGCCACAGCGAAGCCGCCACCGGTATTCGTGAGAAGCTTATCGAGCGCCACCGCGAGCGCGGCAAAATGCTCGCTCGCGAGCGCATCGATCAGCTGGTCGATAGCCATACGGCCTTTCTTGAACTCTCTCCCCTCGCCGCCTACGGACAGTACAAAAACGAGGTGCCCTCGGCGGGCATTGTGACCGGCATTGGGCAAATCTGCGGCGTGACTTGCATGATAATCGCCAACGATGCGACGGTAAAAGGCGGCTCCTTTTTCCACGAAACGGTCAAAAAACACGTCCGCGCCCAGGAAATTGCCGATCAAAACAACTTGCCCTGCATTTATCTGGTCGACTGTGGCGGTGCTTACCTACCCGAACAAGACCGCGTGTTCCCCGACAAAGAGCATTTTGGCAATACCTTTTATCGTCAGTGCCAGATGTCGGCCAAAGGTCTGCCGCAAATCTCGGCGGTATTTGGTGGCTGCACGGCAGGCGGCGCCTATATTCCCGCTCTGTCCGACGAAAATATTATGGTGCGTGGCAATGCGCGGATTCATCTCGGTGGACCATCCATCGTCAAGGTCGCCATTAATGAAGAAATCGACGGCGAAACCCTTGGCGGTGCTGAAATGCACAGTAAAGTGTCGGGAGTGAGTGACTATCTCGCCGACGATGAGAACGAAGCCCTGGCGCGGATTCGCGAAATTATGGCCAAACTTAACTGGCCAACAAAGTGTTACGCCGATACTCGCCCGGCGCTACCACCCCGCTACAGCCCGGAAGAGCTGCCCGGTGTGGTCAGTGCCAACCCGAAAATGCCCTACGATGTGCGCGAGATTATCGCGCGACTCGTGGACGACAGTGATTTCCACGAATACAAACCCCTCTATGGCGACACCCTGGTCTGCGGCACCGCCTATATTCACGGCTACCCAGTGGGCTTAATCGGTAATAACGGCGCACTGTTTTCAGAGTCTTCTTTAAAAGGTGCCCACTTTATTGAGCTGTGTAATCAGCGCAATACGCCCTTGTTATTCCTGCACAACATCACCGGCTTTATGGTGGGGAGTGAAGCCGAGCGCGGCGGCATCGCCAAAAACAGCGCCAAGTTTGTTTATGCGCAAGCCACATCTCGCGTCGCCAAATTTTCAGTGATCGTCGGTGGTTCCTACGGTGCCGGCAATTACGGCATGGCTGGTCGCGGTTTCTGGCCACACTTTTTATTCACTTGGCCCTCGGCCAATTGCGCGACCATGAGCGCCGATATCGCCAGCAACGTGATGACCGAATTACGTCGCTCCAGCATTAAAGGCGGTGCTGCCACAGACGAAGAGTTGCAGGGCATTGAAGACGGTGTACGCGCCCAGTACGGCGAACAGAGCGACCCCTACTACGCTACATCGCGCCTTTGGGATGACGGCATTATTGAACCCGCTGACACTCGCGATGTACTGGGCCTGTGTTTGGCATTGGCCGCCGCTAAAGAGCCGGAAGCTGGGCCATCACCGGTTTACCGCATGTGATGACACATCCTCTGCTCACTAAAAACGCTTCCCTCTTGCCCTTATTCAAGGTGTGTCTGCCCCTATGATTAAATCATTGCTCGTTGCCAACCGTGGCGAAATTGCTGTGCGTATCATGCGCACGTGCCAAAAGCTCGGCATCCGCGCCGTTGCCGTTTATTCCGAGGCCGACCGCTACGCTCGCCACGTCGCCCAGGCTGACGAGGCTGTGCTAATCGGCCCCGCCGAAAGCGCCCAGTCTTACCTAAAAGCCGAAAACATTATTGCCGCAGCTCAACAAACCGGCGTCGATGCCATTCACCCCGGCTATGGTTTTCTCTCTGAAAGCGAGGCTCTAATCAGCCTGTGCGAGCGCGAGGACATTGTCTTTGTCGGCCCCAATCGTGAGGCCATACGGGTAATGGGCTCAAAGATAGAATCCAAAGCTCTGGCGCAAAATGCCGGTGTACCGACCATCCCCGGTTATCACGGTGCTGACCAATCCGAAGCCACACTATTAAACGCAGGCGACAACATCGGTTATCCGCTGATGATTAAAGCCAGTGCCGGGGGCGGCGGCAAGGGTATGCGTAGGGTCGACAACAGCGAACAACTGGCGCGCGAACTGCCACAGGCTAAACAGGAAGCGCTGGCCGGGTTCGGCGACGACAAGGTCTTACTCGAAAAACTGATTGAAGAGCCTCGTCATATTGAAGTGCAGCTGGCC
>JBFHDT010000084.1:0-7878 GCA_041584575.1 Porticoccaceae bacterium | reverse complement strand
GTTGTCGTTGATAATGATGTGTGGATAGGTGCTGGTGCGAGAGTGCTTGATGGTGTGGTTGTTGGTACAGGCGGTGTTATTGGTGCGGGCTCGGTTGTGACGCGCTCTGTGGAGCCAGGGATGGTAGTGGCAGGTGTTCCTGCAAAAATAATTTCTTCACGCTAGTCATGCAATGATCGATAGGAGTGCTTTTCAAAGTGGGCTATAGGCAATGTCAGAAGCTCTAATTTCCCTTGTTATTCCCGTCTATAATGCCGAAATGCATTTGAAGGAATGTCTCGACTCTGTTTGTGTCGCAATTCGACCTGGCTGTGAGGTTGTGTTAGTCGATGATGGCTCCACAGATGACAGTAGTAATTTAATAGAGGCCAATTATTCATCCATGTTTGATGATGAGGTTTTCAAGCTCATCAAGATTTCAAACTCCGGACCAGGCCAGGCGAGGAATGTAGGTGTTTCTGCGTCGAAGGGTCGATATGTAGGGTTCTTAGATAGCGATGATGTTATCCATGAACGGTATTTTGATTATATATTGCCAGTTATTGAGAATTGCGAGATTGATATTGTTCAATTTCATTTGTTGCGATTTGATGGTGTCGACTCTAATGATGGTGAGATAATCGTTTCCCATAAATCGCCATCTGGACGTTACCAGCTAAAAGAAGTTCGAAAAGATATATTCTGCGTAGGAAAGTGGTTCCCGTGTACAAGGGTTTTCCGTCGTAAACTTATTTTGGAATGTCCGTTTCCGACCAAGAAAGTCTTTTATGAAGATTTAGTAACTATACCTCTTGTGTTTATGAGAGATTGTACTATTGGTTTGTTGGATTTGGCGCTGATCTCATATAGAGATAACCCGAAAGGAACAACAAGAAATCATAGCTATGCTCACGTGTGGACGGCCTATGATTTTTTGCTTGATGTGTCGGCCCGACGTGATGTTCCAGAGGTTGACATTCTTAGTATCCAGTTGGTAAGGATGGTGCTGTTTTTTAAGTTTGAGCTAGGTGTTCGCGAAATTAAGCTGCGCGATGTGCTCGCTATAGTGCAAAACATCAGGAAGCGAAATAGGGACATCGTTGGCCTTGGAAAGTATGATCGTCTTCTTTACCGTTTTCCTTATTTCTACGCAATGCTCGACTGGGGGCGCCATCGTTTGAGATTAGCTGTCAAATGACATTTTTTCGGAATTCAACGAATGAGTTGTAATTTAATTGTTTTTTTTGTGGCCAGATTTTCCTACTCGGGTGTCCCGCTTGCCCAGTTGCGCCTCGCAAAATCTTTTGCGCGGATTGGATATGATGTTGAAGTGGTGTTTGGTTTTATCCCGGACGAGCTAGAATTGCCGCAAGGCATTGACTTTCCTGTAGTCGATCTTAAGTGCGACAGGGTTGTAAAATCTTTTTTTAAAATAACCCGTTATATAAATGAGAAAAAGCCGAATGTTATATTTTCGGCCGAGGATCACTTGAATACATTAGTCGCTTTTGCGGCTGCGCTGGCTGGCTCAAAGGCCAAAATAAGTGCCTCTTCAAGAGTCACTCCCTACGATACTTATTCTAATTTTTTTTTCAGCAAGGGTTGGGTTTTAAAGCATCTTAGTCGGTTAGCGAAACGCCGTATCAATGTGCATACTTGTGTCTCTAAAGACATGGTGGATCAATACAAGGATGTATTGGGTGGGGATGATTTTCAGGCTATTTATAATGTGGTCGTTGATGATGATACAGAAGAAAAGATGATGGAGCCCCTCGAAGAGCCCATTTGTTCGGATAGGAAGATCCCGATAATTGTTTCGGCTGGGCGTCTGGCGCCGGAAAAAGGTTTCTCGGATTTAATTGAAGCCATGGCTCTAGTTTTGGAAAAGAAAGATGCTAGGCTTATATTGCTAGGAGATGGGCCTCTTAAGGAAGATCTTGAAAACTTGGTTTTTGATCTTAGTATAGGTGACAGGGTATCTTTACTAGGGTACAAATCTAACCCTCTCCAGTATTATTTTAATTCCGATATATTTGTCCTTTCCTCTTATGTTGAGGGCCTTCCAAATGTTCTTGTTGAAGCCATGGCATGTGGCTGCACCGCTGTCGCTACGGATTGCCCAACTGGCCCGAGAGAGGTGCTCAAGGATGGCCAATACGGCTCGCTTGTCCCAGTAAAGAACCCGAAGCTTCTCGCTGAAGCAATATTGTTTGCCATTGATAATCGTGCGAGTAAGAAAAATCTTGCAGCCGCAATTAAGCCATTTACAGAGGCAGAAGTTTTGAGTGCCCATAAAATCTCTCTGGGCTTATAGTTCGTAATGATGAAAGCCATTCATCTCGTTCCGTACGATGCTGTTGGTGGAGTCGAAGTCGCCGCCAGGTCTATTGCAGATGCTGAGTATTCGGGGCTGAAATTCTCAAAGCTCTATCTGGTTGACAAGAATGCGGGTGAGTCCGAGGACCACCCAATAGCCTATTTTCGTGCCCTCTCGCGATTGCAACGGATGAAACCTAATCTGGTAATCGCCTCTCTTTGGCGTTGCTGTGCGGTGATGTTGGCCCACAAGTTGCTATCTCCTCGTTCTAGGTGTGTGACCTTTCTTCATCTTTCCCATGATGTGCATTGGCTGGATTACCTATTAAACCGCTTGGCTATGTGGATCAGTGACGAAATCTGGGCAGATTCCATATCAACACTTGATGCTAGGGTACCTGTTTTCTGGAGAAGAAAGGCTCGGGTGATTTCGTTTTTGGTAGAACGCTCAGCTGTGCCTCTTGTGCGTCTACCAACGCCTCACTTTGTTTTCTGGGGGCGCCTGCATAAGCAAAAAGGCCTTGATCGTGCTGTGCGGTTCTTTGGTGAAGTCGCCAAGCACCGTCCTGATGCTTGTTTCTCTGTGATAGGGCCTGATGGGGGCCAGCTGGCTTTACTTGAACAACAGATTAAAAACGAAGGCATAGAGGGCATTCGCTTCCTGGGTAGCATGGATCGACCTGACATATTTCAGTTTGCGAATGACTGTGCGTTTTATCTGCAAACCAGTTGTGACGAAGGGATGGCCATGTCTGTTGTTGAGGCCATGCAAGCAGGGCTTGTGCCAGTTGTCACCCCGGTTGGTGAAATCGGGACTTATTGTAACGATGGTGACAACGCTGTTCTGGTGAATGATGATGAATATGCTGTCCAGTCGGTTTTGCGTTTGCTCAATGATCCTACCCGATACCAGCAAATGGCGAAGAATGCGAGCCAGACCTGGCAGGACAAGCCGCTTTATCGTGATGACGTGCTTTCTTCGTGCCAACATCTCCTTGGGCCTTGATTTCATGATTCGGCAGGACGATATCGCATGTGTGGCATAGTCGGACTTTTCAATCCGCAGACTGACAGTGCAGCCCTTGAATTTGTTATCACTGACATGGCTTCCGCTATTGCCTCTCGTGGTCCGGATAGTTCAGGTGTCTGGCTGGATGACCCCTGCAAGTTAGGGCTTGGCCACCGGCGATTATCCATCATTGATACCAGTGTCGCTGGGCATCAACCGATGATGTCACCCTGTGGTCGTTATGTGATGGTTTTTAACGGTGAAATCTACAACCATCATCGCTTGAGAGAGCGTTTAGATGTTTTCAGACAAGACTCGTTTCCATGGCGCGGACATTCCGATACTGAAACCTTGCTGGTGGCTTTTTCTTACTGGGGCATTGAAAAAGCTCTAGCAGAAGCCAACGGTATGTTCGCTCTGGCTCTTTGGGATCGACAGCAACAAAGCTTGACGCTTGCCCGAGATCGTTTTGGTGAAAAGCCGCTTTACTATGGCTGGGTGGCAGGTGGCTTTGCCTTTGCCTCTGAGCTGAAGGCAATACATAAGGTGCCGGGCTGGCAGGGCGAGCTTGATGGCGGTGTGCTGGAGGGCTATTTGCGCTATGGCTGTGTTGGTGGTGAACGTAGCATTTACCGTGATGTTTTCAAACTTGCTCCTGGGGCATTGTTGACGCTATCGCGTCAGCAGCTTGAAACAGGCGTACGCTCGGAACCACACCGTTGGTGGTCTACTGTGGATGTGGCCAGCGACGCCATGGCCGGGTGTGATTCCGGTGAAGCCACCTCCGCTGGATTAGAGGCTGTGCTTCATGACGCTGTGGGGCGCATGATGGAAGCGGATGTGCCGCTGGGAGCCTTTCTGTCCGGAGGGGTGGACAGCTCTTTGATAGTCGCACTGATGCAGGCTCAGGCATCAAGGCCAGCCAAGACGTTCTCGGTTGGTTTTGACGATCCGCGCTATGATGAATCTGGCCATGCGGCGGCGGTCGCCGCTCATTTGGGTACCGAGCATACTACCTTGCGGGCGACTGCTGAGATGGCGCTGGATCTGGTGCCACGCTTGCCGTACCTGTATGACGAACCTTTTGCCGATTCTTCCCAGTTGCCCACTACCCTGGTGGCGTCTTTGACCCGTGAGCATGTAACGGTAGCGTTGAGTGGTGATGGTGGGGATGAGCTCTTCGGTGGTTATAATCGCCATGTCTGGGGGCCTCTTGTCTGGTCGCGAATGTCGCGTTTGCCATTGCCTGCACGACGAGGTTTAGCAGGCCTCCTGAGTTTAATTCCCGCCTCAAAGTATGACCGAATGATGTCGCTGGCAACTAAGGTGTTACCTTCTCGTATGCAGGTGCGTACGTTTGGCGAAAAACTCTATAAGCTGGCTGAAGTGCTGGCCTGTGACTCCCCTAGCAAACTGTATGCTGACCTTGCTTCCATGAATCGTGATCCTGGCTTGCTGATGGATCCAGCAAGTCGTTCCGAATTTGTAGTGTCTGAGCTTTACCCCTTGTTGAAAGGTTTCAGCCAGACTGAGTGGATGCTGCTCATGGACACCCTAACTTATATGGTCGACGATGTGCTGGTAAAGGTTGACCGAGCAAGCATGGCGTCCAGCCTTGAGGTTAGGGCGCCATTTCTGGACCCGGAGGTTTTTAAGGCTGCCTGGTCGTTACCGTTTCCACAACGTGTGGATCAGGGTGAGGGCAAGCGCGTTTTGCGTGAGATCCTTTATCGGCACGTGCCGCGCACACTCATCGAACGGCCCAAGATGGGGTTTGCTGTCCCTCTGGACGACTGGTTGCGTGGCCCGCTGAGGGAATGGGCGGAGGATTTGTTGTCTACGACGTCACTTTCTGGTATGCCCATGTTGAATGCGAGTGCCATTCGCGAGTTGTGGCAAAAGCATCTTAAGGGCCAGGGCCACTATGCCCAGCAGTTGTGGGTGGTGCTGCAGTTGCTGGCCTGGGGCAGGTACTGGAAGCCAAAGGTGAATGTATGACCCTCATATGTGCGCGAGGCATCTGATGCTGCCCTATTGGTTGTTTTTTCTGCTGCCATTAGGGGGCCTGCTTTTTAACCGTCCTATGAATGTCCGATCTAAATATTGGGCATGGTGTGCCGTCTGGTTGTTCTTTGCTCTTGCTATTGGCACGCGGTATCAGGTTGGCGGCGATTGGGGTGCCTATCTCAGAATGTTGGACCTGCAGGGCTCGCGATCGCTGGGTAATATTTTTAGCGGTGAAGACGCTGGCTATTATTTGCTGTGCTGGTTAGTGGAACGCGCAGGGGGATCTATCTTCTGGGTGAATACAGTGTGCGGCATGATTGTCATGACGGGTGTGGTGCGCTTTTGTCGCAGTCTGCCGCTGCCATGGCTGGCGTTGCTGGTGTCGGTACCTTACTTGATCATCGTGGTGGGTATGGGCTATACCCGCCAATCTGCTGCGCTTGGCTTTATCATGCTCGGGCTGGCTTCTCTGAGCAACCAGAGTATGCGCTGGTTTGTGTTCTGGACTGTGCTGGGGGCGACCTTTCACAAATCGGCTGTGTTGATGCTACCGGTCGCCGCGTTGGCCTCCACTGCCAATCGCTTCTGGAGTTTCCTCTGGGTGAGCGTGATTTCCCTCGCGGCAGCCTACCTGTTTGTGCTCGATTCTGCTTCCCGGCTATGGACCAGCTATGTGGAGGCGGACTATCAGTCTGAAGGTGGCATGATTCGTGTGTTGATGAATGCGGTACCCGCTACACTGTTCCTTTTGTTGTCTAGGCGTATGCAATTGTCGGAGGCAGAGCAAAAGCTCTGGCTCTGGATGTCTGTGTTGTCACTCGCGTGTATTCCGTTGGTGGTGCTTTCTTCTACTGCAACGGACCGTGTGGCGCTTTATCTAATTCCGATTCAGTTGTTCGTGTTTGCACACTTGCCCTCTATTACCAAAGAGCCCCGTTGGCGCGCGGCTATCGCGCTGGCGGTGGTATGTTATTACGCTGTGGTACAGTTTGTTTGGCTAGTATTTGCCACACATTCCAAATACTGGGTTCCTTACCGGGTATTCTGGCTGATCTAATTCCGGCGTTTTCTGATGCAAACGGTTTTTCTCACATCCAATACCTCCTGGTATCTTTACAATTTTCGTAAGAGCACAATACGTGCGCTTCAGCTACGCGGCTGCCGGGTGGTGTGCCTGTCGCCCCGCGATGATTGCAGCCAGAGGCTCGAGGATGAGCTTGGCGCAGAGCATGTGGCTCTGCCGATTGTGGGCAAGAGTACTGGGCTGCTGCAGGAAGTTCGGAGTTTGGTGTTTATCTGGCAGACCTTTCGGCGCTACCGCCCCGTCTTCGTGTTCAATTTCACCATCAAGTTGAACCTCTACAGTGGCTTGGCCTGTAAGGTGTTGCGTATACCGTTTGCCAATAATATCTCCGGCCTCGGCACGGCCTTTATTCATGACTCCTGGTTGTTCCGCCGGGTGCGCAAGGTCTATGGTTGGGTGAACCGCCGGGCCCGGCATCTGTTCTTTCAGAACGAGGAAGATCTGACTGTGTTTCGGGATGCCGGGTTACTAGGCGATACTTCCACGACATTGTTACCCGGTTCCGGGGTGGATCTCGAACACTTTGCTTTTCAGCCGTTGCCGAAAGAGCGAACCATTACGTTTGTGATGATTGCCCGGCTGCTGGGGGACAAGGGTGTACGCGAATATGCCGGTGCCTGTCGTGTCCTGAAGGAAAAGGGCGTTGCCGCAAGGTTTCTGCTGGTGGGGCCGCTAGGAGTGAGTAATCACAGCGCGATCAGTGAAGAGGAAGTGGATGGCTGGCAGGGCGAGGGAATTCTCGAGTATCGCGGTGCAACCGATGATGTGCGCTCAGTGATTGCGGAATCCCATATACTAGTGTTGCCGTCTTACCGTGAGGGGATGCCGCGTACGGTGCTGGAAGCAGCGGCCATGGGCCGGCCTGCCATTGTGTCGGATGTGCCGGGCTGCCGGCAGGCCATCGAGCCCGGCAAGACAGGCTGGATGTGTGAGGTTCGCAGTGAGGCATCCTTGGCAGAGCAGATGCAGAGAGTGATAGCTATGAGTGGTGAAGAGCTGCAACGGGCTGGGCAGGCTGCAAGAGAGCGGATGGAGGCCTCATTTAGTGAGGCCCGGGTCGTCAATGCCTATCTAGATCTACTGAAAGCAAACAAGGAGAAATAAACGGTTTGGCTATTTCCTATCGTCCAGAGGTTGATGGCCTTCGCTGTTTTGCGGTCATGCTGGTTATTCTGAACCACCTTGGCGTTCCTGGTTTTGATGGGGGCTTTGTAGGTGTGGATGTGTTCTTTGTGATCTCTGGTTATCTGATCACATCGATTATCTTGAGTGAAGTACCTGCATGTATATCCTATCCAAGCTCGCCATCGCCCTGATTTCGACTCTGGGGACGTCCTGTAATACCCCCATTTTAAACGGCAGTTATTCGTAGAAATTTTTACGCTGCTTTTAGTAGCCGACGTGGGGGTATTCCTCCGATGGCCGTATTGGGCCGTTCGTTATTGTAAATCCATAGCCACTCAGTCGCGAGTTGCTGGGCATG
>JBFHDT010000083.1:0-7901 GCA_041584575.1 Porticoccaceae bacterium | reverse complement strand
GACACTCTCAGTGAAATTGCCCAACGCCACGGGCTCGATTCACATTCATTAATGGCACAAAACAATATGAATTCAAGCCGGATTTGGACGGGACAGGCCTTGAAAATCCCCAGTATCAGCAGTGCCTACTTGCCCAGTTTTGTCAGGCCAACCCAATATTATCGTGTTCAGCGCGGCGACAGCCTGTGGAAAATAGCCCAGACCTACCGGGTGAAAACCGGCAGTCTAGCTCGCTGGAATGGCCTCAACGCTAAAGCGCCTTTAACAATTGGTAAGCGCTTAACGATTAGAGCCCCAGCAGCTGCCAGACCTCAGAAGCGGCTAAGCTATAAAATCAAAAAGGGCGACTCACTGTCTCTTATTTCTAAGCAGTTCAAAGTCAGTGTCAGTGATATTGTGCGTTGGAACAACCTCAATTCACAGGGCGTTATCAAAGCAGGACAAACCCTCAGCCTCTTTCCCCGTTCTTAAAAGGGCTTCTTAGCTCACCGGCATTAATTGGCAAGTGTGAGCCAGTGAGAACGGGCTTCAGTGCGGGAAGACTTCACTAAATAGAGGGCAATCCTACAAGAACACGATAGGAAAATCACCGAGTCATTTCATTAACGACTGAACACTTATTTATCCATCTTTACGGTCACTCCAGCCAGAATTAATGACTCATAGCCCTGATATTCACGCTGTGCCAAAGTTCGGCTAGCAGACTGCGCTAGGCTGGCGCGACGTGCCTCAGAGATCGCATCTAGCTTACCGGGCTGAATGGCGGTTAAAGACACAATCGCATAATCCCCGTTGGCGAGATTAAAACCACTAGTTACAGGTAAAGCACTGCTCGCGGGCAAACCAAAAGCATGATCGCGGATCGCCTCATCGACACGATTGTCGAAACGTGAAGTATCGAGACTCACCTGCCATGTCAAGTTTTCTTCTTTAGCGAGAGTCTCGATACTTTTACCATTGGCAATTTGCGCCTGCAGGGCACTCGCCTTAGCCAGCAACGCCTGTTTCGCTGACTTATGTTGTAATAACGAAGTAATGTCCGCAATCACGCTTTCAAATGGCTGGTAACCAACGGGGTGGTGTTTCCGGACTTTTAGCACCACCACCCCGGCCTCACCCAGCTCAACGATATCACTCGTATAGCCATTGCTCAGCACGTCCTCTGCAAAGGCAGCACTGACGACAGCAGGATACGCCGCGAGATCAGAACCGCCGCTTCGTGTAAAAGGTTCAGTTCTGGCAACCTCAAGACCCATTGCTGCTGCTGGCTCTGATAGGGTTTCAGCGTTGTAGGACAACTCGCGTAATTGTTCAATTTTTTCTGGCAGCAATTCGGTGGCCAGTTGATACTTAAGCTCAGCTTCAATGGAACCCTTTTCATCTTCAAAAACCAATGCTTCAGGTATTTCTAATTCTGTGAGGCGAATCAGATGAACACCGCTATCAGTTTCCACGGGCTTTGAAACCTCACCTGCGGCAAGACCAAGCACCGCTGTTTCAAATTCAGCGGGAAAAGCGCCCGGTTCGAAAAAGCCTAAGTCACCGCCCTGCTCCGCACTTCCCAGATCATCACTATACTCTCGTGCAAGCTCAGTAAATTCATCACCATTGGCGAGTTTGGCCTGAATGGCTTCAAGCTTAGTCGTTTGACTAGCATCATCTGTAGACTCAATTAAAATATGAGCTACTCGTCGTCGTACCCCCGCCTGTGAAGCTTGCTGACGAGTATCGAAGACTTCCCGAACCATCCCCTCATCAACCTCAACCTGATCTATCAGGTTACTGGCCGACAGTTGAATATAATCAATTTCAAGCCTTTCTTCGGTACGAAAGTCCTCTTTGTGTTCTTCGTAATAAGCCTCTACCTCAGTCTCTTCAACCTTGATGCCCGCCACGATCGGGGCTATTGGCACCGTAAGATAATAATAGTTACGGCGTTGCTCAAAAATTCTCGCTGCCAGTTCTAAATCAGCTTCGGTTACAAAACCCGTATCGACAACTCCACTTGCAAATTGGCTGAGCAATAAGCCATTGTTCATATAACTATGGTGTTCTCGGGGAGTGTAACCCATTTGTCGAATGGTAAATTCGTACTTGTCTCGGTCAAATCGTCCTTCCGTTTGGTAGGCGTCAACCGTCTGGAGCAAGCTGGCTATAGTCGCTGGAGAAACGCCCATACTGGTTTCAATGGCCGTCAGTTCAGCCGCCTTTTCCCGAACCAGACGCTGCCTAACGGGTCCCCGAAGGATTGTGTCATCGAGCAGTGCGGGGTCAATATCACCAAGTTCCTGTAACAATCGTTGTTTATGAATAGCCAGTGCGCGATCAACGACCAGACGAGAAATACTATGTCCATCGACGTCTAGCTCTGCGTCGCTGGCAGGGCTATTTGAAAAAATTGACTCAATGCCGACGAAAGCAAATGGCACGATAATCAAAATAACAATAAAAAAAGCGATGCCTTTCATGCCTTCGCGGAAATCTTGCAACATTGTGATTTCTTACCTTTTCTTAATATTTGCCCAAGGCGGAAAAAAGGAAAGGCGCATCCAAGCGCCTTTCCTCATTACCTATTTTGTAACTGTAAGCCAGGGTTCTAACTAACTATTTACCGATTCTTTAAGCGCCTTACCAGCTTTAAAACCTGGTACGTTGGCAGCTTTAATCTGGATTTCATCACCCGTCTTTGGGTTGCGGCCTTTTCTAGCGGGTCGGTGCTTGACAGCAAAGGTACCAAAGCCAACCAGCGACACAGGATCACCTTTCTGTAAAGATGCTGTAATCGCTTCTACAACTGCATCCAGCGCTCTGCCGGCAGACATTTTTGACAAGTCAGCTGATTCCGCAATTGCGTCGATAAGCTCTGATTTATTCACATTAAACCCCTTTAAATTTGATTGAAGATCCTACAACGTATTCACTAATACGCTGGGACGAGACTTTATACCAACCGCCCTTAGGGCGGTCAAGCACGCAAGCCGATATTTTAGTGTGTACTAATACGTGATGTCGATTGTTCGTTACTTTCACTCTCACCCGACAGCGCTGAGCCAGACGACTTACTGTACTCCTCGTCAGTTAGTGGTTTGGGCATTTGCTCTAAAGCTAGCTCCAGCACTTCGTCGACCCATTTCACAGGGTGGATAATTAAATCTGCTTTGATGTTATCAGGGATTTCTTTTAAATCCCGCTCATTTTCTTTCGGAATAATCACTTCCGTTATACCACCTCTGTGGGCTGCAAGTAATTTTTCCTTTAGACCACCAATTTTCAGCACCTGTCCACGCAGCGTGATCTCCCCAGTCATCGCCACCGTTGCCCGTACGGGAATGTCGGTCAATACCGAGACCAGGGCTGTGCACATAGCAATACCGGCACTAGGGCCATCTTTAGGCGTAGCACCTTCAGGAACGTGAATATGCAAATCAGAACCGCGATGAAAGTCGCGGCGAATACCCAGTAATTGAGAGCGGCTACGCACCACAGTTAAAGCAGCCTGAATCGACTCTTGCATAACATCACCGAGAGAGCCGGTCTTTACGATGGCACCTTTACCCGGGACGGATGAAGCTTCAATGGTTAAGAGCTCTCCACCCACAGAAGTCCACGCCAAACCTGTGACTTGACCGACCTGGTTTTGATCTTCTGCACGGCCAAAGTCATATTTGCGCACACCCAGTATGTCCTCAAGCTCTCTTGGCCCAACATTGACCGTCTCCAGGTCGGCATTTTTGGCATAGCCTGTCACGGCCTTACGGCAAATTTTAGCAATCTCACGTTCCAAACCACGGACACCGGCCTCGCGGGTGTAATAACGAACGATATCAAGAATGGCCGCCTCTTCAACGCCAAGCTCGTCGTCCTTTAGGCCATTCGCTTTGCGCTGCTTGGGCAAGAGATATTTAGTGGCGATATTCGCTTTCTCAGCCTCGGTATAACCGGGTATGCGAATAACTTCCATACGATCGAGTAACGGCCCAGGAATATTCATCGAGTTTGAGGTACAAATAAACATCACTTCTGATAAGTCGTAGTCGACCTCAAGATAATGATCGTTGAAACTATTATTTTGCTCGGGATCGAGAACTTCCAGTAGCGCAGAAGATGGATCGCCGCGGTGATCCATACCCAGCTTGTCCACTTCATCAAGTAGGAAGAGCGGATTTTTAACGGTTGTTTTAGATATTTTCTGAATCAGTTTACCCGGCAGAGAACCAATATAGGTACGTCGGTGGCCTCGAATTTCAGCTTCATCGCGAACACCGCCGAGAGACATGCGAACAAATTTCCGCCCTGTCGCCCGCGCAATAGACTCACCCAAAGAGGTTTTACCAACACCGGGAGGCCCTACCAGGCATAAAACAGGCCCCTTAAGCTTTTTCACGCGGCTTTGCACGGCGAGGAATTCAAGAATACGTTCTTTGACTTCGTCTAAACCGTAATGGTCTTCATTAAGTATTTTCTCAGCCAGAACGAGATCATGGCGTACTTTAGAGCGCTTTTTCCAGGGTACGCTAACCATCCAGTCCAGATAGCTGCGTACGACCGAGGCCTCGGCAGACATTGGCGACATCATTTTTAGTTTATTGAGTTCTGCAGAAGCCTTTTTTAAGGCGTCTCTGGGCATACCCACTTCTTTAATGCGATTTTCTAGCTGTTCCAGCTCATTGGGGACATCATCAATATCTCCCAGTTCTTTCTGGATCGCCTTCATTTGTTCGTTGAGGTAATACTCACGCTGGCTCTTTTCCATCTGCTTCTTGACGCGTCCGCGAATGCGCTGCTCAATCTGTGCAATATCAAGCTCTGATTCCATTAGCACTAACAAGTGTTCAATACGCAGCTTCTCATCGCTAATTTCCAGAACTTCCTGCTTCTGCTCAAGACTTAATGTCATGTGAGTCGCAACGGTATCTGCAAGTCGACCCGGCTCATCGATACCAGCGACGGTTGTCACTACCTCCGATGGGATTTTTTTATTTAAACCAACGTACTCTTCGAAGGCATTGACCAATGTACGCACTAGCGCATCGCGTTCATCCTCAACAGCCACGATACTTTGGGCCACAGAGTAATCAGCCACAAAGTAACCATTATGCTCCTCAATAGCATCGATATTAATCCGCTCAGAGCCTTCGACTAGCACTTTTACCGTACCATCAGGCAACTTGAGTAATTGAAGAATCGTGGCTACGGTACCAATTTCATAAACGTCTTTAGGACCTGGGTCATCACAAGCTGCATCGCGCTGAGCAACAAGTACAATTTTTTTATGCTCGGCCATTGTGTCGTCCAGAGCGAGAATCGAGCGCTCCCTACCTACAAATAGTGGCACAACCATTTGTGGGAAAACCACAACGTCCCGCAAGGGCAGCATTGGCAAGCGAGCCTGTAATAAACCTTTGTCTGTTTCCTGTCCCATTCTTACCTCTTATTCCAGCACAATGCGGGTTTGGGTTAATACACAATGGTATGGGGCCTTTTGCAATAAATACAAGCACTCATAAATAAAAACGGGCCTCTGGGGCCCGTTTTTATTTATGCTTCTTCGCTCGCTGACTTAAGTTGCTCTGGATTATCGTATACCAGCAAAGGCTCAGAGTCCCCATTAATCACTGACGCATCGACGACAACTTTGTGAACATCTTTACTTGAGGGGATGTCATACATGCTGTCTAGCAGGGTGTTCTCAATAATAGAACGCAAGCCTCGCGCACCTGTTTTACGAGCCAGCGCTTTTTCAGCAATCGCCTCAAGTGCATCCTGTCGGATATCAAGTTCAACGTCTTCCATTTCAAAAAGAGCAGAATACTGCTTAACCAGAGAATTCTTAGGCTCAACCAAAATATTGATTAACGCGTTCTTATCCAGTTCTTCAAGAGTTGCAACAACAGGGAGGCGACCAACGAATTCAGGAATAAGACCAAAGCGAATCAGATCTTCAGGCTCCAGATCCTTTAAGATATCGCCAACATTACTCTCTTCATCTTTGCTGCTAACACTTGCGGAAAAGCCAATGCCCCCCTTCTCTGAGCGATCACGGATGATCTTCTCAAGACCTGAGAACGCGCCGCCGCAAATAAAGAGAATATTCGACGTATCGACCTGTAAAAACTCCTGCTGAGGGTGTTTTCGCCCGCCCTGTGGGGGAACCGAAGCGACAGTTCCTTCAATGAGTTTCAGTAGAGCTTGCTGAACGCCCTCACCCGAAACATCACGAGTAATTGACGGGTTGTCTGATTTGCGAGAAACCTTATCGATTTCGTCGATATAGACGATACCCTGCTGCGCTTTCTCCACATCGTAATCACATTTTTGCAACAACTTTTGAATAATATTTTCGACGTCTTCACCCACATAGCCGGCTTCTGTCAAAGTGGTTGCATCTGCAATTGTAAATGGAACATTCAAAAGACGAGCAAGCGTCTCAGCCAGGAGTGTTTTACCACTACCGGTGGGACCGACCAGTAAAATATTACTTTTACCAAGTTCAACGCCATCTTTCCCAACTTTGGTGCCTAGCTGAAGACGCTTATAGTGGTTGTAGACAGCCACCGACAACACCTTTTTGGCGCGCTGTTGGTCAATCACGTATTCGTTGAGCGTATTACTAATTTCAAGAGGCGTTGGCAGCTTTTCAACTGTCTCACTTGTTTTGGCTTCTTGCAGCTCTTCAGAAATAATATCGTTGCAGAGGTCAACACATTCGTCACAGATAAAAACCGATGGCCCTGCAATGAGCTTGCGGACTTCATGTTGGCTTTTGCCACAGAAGGAGCAATAGAGAAGTTTGTCCCCGTCTTTATTATCGCCGCTTTTATCGCTCACTACTTTATCCTCGCGTCAAATAAGTACTGAAAATACAGTCACTTATTGCTAGATTTCACCAATACTTAAAAAAACAGGCTACATCGACTATGCGCGTTTGTCCAACACTTCGTCAACCAAACCGTACTCTTTAGACTCCTGTGCACTCATAAAGTTGTCACGCTCGGTGTCGGCAGCAATTCGCTCAATAGTTTGGCCAGTATGTTTGGCCATTGCCTTGTTCAATTGTTCGCGAATTTTAAGTATTTCTTGGGCTTGAATATGGATATCGGAGGCCTGACCCTGGGCACCGCCACTGGGCTGATGAATCATACAGCGCGAGTTGGGTAGCAAAAAGCGCTTACCCGGTGCGCCCGCTGATAGAAGAAAGGCTCCCATACTCGCCGCCTGACCAATGCACATAGTGCTAACATCGGGCTTAATAAACTCCATGGTGTCGTAGATAGCCATACCAGCCGTTACTGAACCACCTGGGGAGTTAATATAAAGGTGTATGTCTTTATCGGGGTTTTCTGACTCGAGAAAGAGCAGCTGGGCAACAACTAGGTTGGCCATAAAATCTTCAACTGGACCCACCAGGAAAATCACTCGTTCTTTTAGCAGGCGAGAATAAATATCGAAAGAACGTTCACCGCGGGCAGTTTGTTCAACTACCATAGGCACCAGACCACCAGCAGCCCTAGTCTCGTTATTATATTTCATACCATCATAGACCATCGTCAATTCCCGGATTAATCAGTAATAATTCGACTAAAATTTATCCCATAAAGGCCGTATACATCACTTCCTATTATTGGGCTAAGCTCCACTATTTCAAGACCTATTTTTTAAATCAGTCTGTGCTTTCCCCAGACTCTGCCTCAACAACCGGGTCTGGCGTAAGAGCGCCTTTATAATTTGTCGTCTCTTCGGTCACTGCCGCGAGACTCAAGACATGATCAACAACTTGCTCTTCCATTACCGCAGACTGGACGCTATTGAGTAGTTCTTCGTTGGAGTAGTGATATTGAATCACTTGCTCAGGATCATCGTAGCCAGCAGCTCGGTCTTCAATAAAGGCTTTTACCTTTTCG
>JBFHDT010000082.1:0-7902 GCA_041584575.1 Porticoccaceae bacterium | reverse complement strand
GCAGCGGGTCAATGGCTGCAACTGAGCCAGCCACTGGAGGTTTTCACGGGGCGTAAGGGACAATTTAAGACCGGGCTTGTGACCGATAAAAGCTATGGCGGACAAATACTGCTGGCGACAAAGAGAAATATCACTACCCAGCCAACATAAAGAGCCCGTATTAAAAGGCTGAATCGTCGCCAAGATATGTAAAAGAGTCGTTTTACCGCAGCCATTGGGGCCAGTGATTTGAAGAATTTCACCCGCATTGATGGTGCCGGACAGATCGTTGAACAGGGGCCAGTCGTCCCGTTCAAAGGTCAGTGCTTGGAACTCCAACAATGGGTGCGACGACAAGCGCTAAGCCTCCTGTAAAAGAAGGCCGCATTATGCCTCAAAAGGGCTAGGTGTGCAGACTAGTTAGAGCGGACAAAAGCCATGCAGTGGGTCTGCAAAGCACTTAATCGAAATCGTAATCGTAATCGGCAATTTGTCGCTCGAGGCGGCGCTCCTCTAGCTTTTCTTCGAGACGGCGCCGTTGCTCACTGGAAAGGCTGTTCCTCTGCTTGTCCTCACGGGGAGTTTCAAGCTCTCCACGTGGCTCAGTATAAGACTCTTCGAGCCCATCAAAATCATCGTCACCCATACCGAAATCTCCCAACCTCGATACCAAAAAACGGAAACGTCTTTTGCTGCACCAGTGCTTGCCAACAGTCCCTGTAAAACAATGGGGTCAAACAAAGTACGTCAAGTACTGGTGCAATGGCTGTATAACACAAGGACCAGTTGGGCGAAAAATAGTCCTATAAAGCGAAGTCGTCAAGTAGGTTAAATCGATAAAAAGAACTACTACTCATTGGTTACGGCCCAAAGGTGGCACTAGCTCGAGATAAATCAGGTCTTCGGGGCGATCAATATCATGTAATACGGGCAGTTCAAAATACGACAACTTAGAGGCCTGCAACCTGGATCGGGTTTGCTGTAATACACGAGACGTACTCCAGTCGATGCCTGTAAAGATAGCCTCCTCGGCCTTTTTCAGAGCAATCAGCACATAGCCACCATCTGCCGCTGGGCCGAGAACAACATCTACCTTTTTTAAAGCATACAAGGCATCGCGTAAATAGTTACTACTGATAGCCGGACAATCACTACCTATTAACACCACCGCGCTGTATTGATCCAGACCTGCCGCAATAGCCAAATAAATACGTTCGCCGAGATCGTTACCGTATTGATGTTTGATAACAGGTCGAGGTTCAAGATTTTGGAAGAAACCATCATCATCTACACCGCTAATCCACAGCTGACTGTGGCAAAGTGCTTCACGATGAAGGGTTTGATGAGTACGTTGCACCAACTGGCGGTGCAACGCCAGGCTTTGCTCAACCGTCAGAGCCGGTTGCATGCGTGTTTTCACCTGGCCCAATTGTGGTGCTTTGGCGAACTGTATAAGGAGAGCCGAAGGAAATTCGTAGTTCAACAATCTCTCCCAGATCAAATGCCGGATCGGCTCATCGCGAACACAGAACTAGTATCAAGGCTTTTTAGGTGGGTAGTAGCGCTCTTCAAGCACCGTTGGCGAGACGCCAAAGAAATAGGCCAGGCGTAGGCGCCACATCAAAAAGATAGTTGGCCAAACACCATCACGCTGCCACTTACGACCGGAAGTCTCCACCTTGGCATTGACAAAGAGGGGCCGGGATTTTTTCTTAAGTCGCTTACTGAGTTCAATATCTTCCATCAAGGGAATCTCGGCAAAACCACCGATTTCCTTAAACACCTCGCGCTTAACAAATTGGCATTGATCACCCGTACTGATGCGCGTCAAAAACGAACGGCGATTCATAAACCACTGAACGACACGCACTAGGGCTGGCGCGCCCCTGACTTTAACGCCAAAGTAACCCCACACAGCGGGACTGAAACGCCAAACAATCATAATGTCAGACAAGTTAGGAGGCAGCCGTGTGTCAGCGTGCAGGAAGAGCAGCCAGTCACGATCTGCCAAAGCGGCACCCGCATTCATTTGCCGCGCCCGACCTTTTTCACAGCTAATCACCTGATCGGCCAGGGGTGTTGCCACGGCAATGGTGTCGTCTTCACTGCCGCCATCGACAACTATCACCTGAACACCCTGCTTTCTGAGCGTCTGTAAATGTCGCAGGCAGGGGTAAATTTCTTCTGCTTCATTCAGAGCAGGAATAACAATCGACAACGGTAGTGCATCATCCTCTATTGGGGGAGCAGTCTTTGTCGAGGACATGTTTTTACTCATTCGTTTATTCCTCATGTAAAGAACCTCCACAACTACTGCCCTGCCCGGCTGTACAGGCGTAACAGTGTTCACCGACGACAATGGATTGGGCAGAGAAATCAGTCGTAAGCAAATCTCGCAGGTGGGGGCGTAGCTTGTCGGATCCGATCAAAGCCTGTTGGCGTTTAAGCACTTTATTTCCTGAGTTTATTGGTAAATCCAGCATTTGGTTAAAATCACAATCGTAGAGATAGCCCTGCCAGTCGACACTGAGTAAACGCCGGCACATCAAAGTGTCGACGTTCTCTGCACGGTAGTTGTTTTTTAATAATTGCATATAGGTGTCGTACTCGCCTTTAGCCAGTAACATAGCGCCATAACGCTTTATCGGCATATTGGTTATGGTAAAAAGCTGGTCAAATTGAAGGCCAAAATCTTGCTGTAAATGAACCTTATACTCTTGTTCAAGAGCCGCCTGGGGGGGCGGTAAAAACAGGCCATTGGGATTGTACACAAGATTTAATTGTAGCCCTTCGCTCTGCCCGTAACCTAGAGCATTCAATTTTTTCAACGCGGCAATACTGGTTTCAAAAATACCTTTACCTCGTTGCTCGGCGACATTTTGCTCGGAGTAACACGGTAGCGAAGCCACAATTTCAACGCTCTGAGCGGCGAGAAACTCTGCCAGGTCTTCATAGCCCGGCTCTTCTAAAATAGTCAAATTACAGCGATCTATGACAGTCACGCCAAGCCCTCTCGCCTGTTCAACCAAATAGCGAAAGTGAGGGTTCATCTCCGGCGCGCCACCGGTTAAATCGAGCGTTTTTAATTGGCGTCCCTGTAGCACTTCAAGCACTAGATCAATCTGCTCGCGGGCCATTAACTCCGTACGCTTGGGACCAGCATTGACATGGCAATGGGTACAACTCAAATTACAGAGGTAACCAAGATTGACTTGCAGTGTCTCCGGCACTTCGCGATGTATTACGGGGAAATCGCTGGATAATAAGAGGGGGCGAGTATCAAGCACGTTTTTTACATTCCAATAGGTTACCTACGAAGTATAGCCCACTCGAATGGTTGTCCGTGTAAGCCCTAATTTGCCATCGGCAAAGAATCTTAACGACGGTTTTCCCTCACAGGGCGAAAGGACTGTCGATGCACAGGGCATGGGCCCAGCGACTTTAAAGCAGCTAGATGATGTGCCGTACCGTAACCTTTATGAGCGGCAAAGCCATAGCCCGGATAAAGCCTGTCTAGCTCCGTCAGTTCAGCATCGCGCGTGACCTTTGCAATAATAGACGCTGCACTGATCGCCGCTATCCGCCCATCACCGCCGACCACCGCCTGGGCTTTATAACTCCATTGGGGTAGCCGATTGCCGTCAACCAAGGTCAGTTCTGGAGTCACCCCTAAATTGTCAACAGCTCTGACCATGGCGAGCATAGTGGCCTGCAAAATATTAATGTCGTCAATCTCTGCCACACTTGCCCTGCCTAAGGACCAGTGCAATGCCTTTTCTTTAATCTCGTGATAGAGGCTTTGACGCCGTTTTTCACTCAGTTTCTTCGAATCTGCGAGCCCAGCAATGGGGCGCTTAGGATCAAGTATGACCGCAGCAGTGACCACATCCCCCGCTAAAGGACCACGGCCCACTTCATCAACACCGGCCAGCAGACGAATTGAATCCCATTGCGGGTCTATTTCTAACTGCTTGGGGCTCCTTACCATTAGGGCTGTCGGCTCTGTTCTGCAATCACAGAAAGCACTGCTTGAGCGGCTTTCTGGTTGCCGTTGCATTTTATTTGCTGGTGAATTTGCGTAAAGTCGTTGCGTAATTTGACAGCCAGAGCCGAGTCACCCAAACGGGCCAATAAAAGCTTGGCAAGCCTCTCTGCAGTGGCATCATCCTGTAAGACCTCGGGTACTAGCTCACGACCAGCGAGTAGGTTGGGCAAAGAGACATAGGGTACTTTCAGCATTCTTGAAATAATCGCGTGTGTCAGCCAACCGGTTTTATAACTCACAACCATGGGTTTTTTCAGCAACATCGCTTCAAGCGCAGTGGTGCCAGACGCGAGCAACACAACATCAGCTGCCTCCATCACCAAATGTGATTGACCATCGAATACTGTTACAGGCAAGTCCTCAGCTTCGGCGAGCATCGCATCAATTTGTTCGCGCCGTGCAGGGTTGGCTGCCGGCAGAACGAATGATAGTTCGGGTCTTTCTTTTAAACACAGACCTGCCGTATCAAGGAACAATTGGCCCAGCAATGCCACCTCTGACTGTCGACTGCCCGGTAACAGCGCGATAATCGGCGCTTCACCCGGCAAATTGAGTTGAGCTCGGGCACCCTGCGTATCGGGCTGCAACGGCAACTCGTCTGCCAGAGGGTGTCCGACAAAAGTGACCGGCACATTGTGACGTTGATAAAAATCAGCCTCAAAGGGCAGTAAGGTCAGCATATGGGACACAGCACGAGCAATTTTTTTAATCCGCCCCTGACGCCAGGCCCAGACTGAAGGACTCACGTAATGCACAGTGGGAATACCAGCCTTTTTAAGGCGCAGCTCAATACCAAGGTTAAAATCGGGGGCGTCAATGCCAATAAAGACATCGGGGGGCTGGGCGATAAAGTGGTCAACTAGACCACGGCGCATACGCAGTAAAGCCGGTAAGCGCTTAAGTGGTTCAACCAGCCCCATAACGGAGAGGGTTTCCATGGGATAAAGCGACTGGCAGCCCAGAGCCTGCATTTTGGGGCCGCCAACCCCTTCAAAAATCGCATCGGGGTGATTTTCTTGCAGGGCTGTTATCAAACCTGCGCCAAGCTGGTCACCTGAGGCCTCGCCGACGACGAGTCCGATGCGTAAAGGACGATTAATCACGATTAACGAATAATGCCGCGCTCGGTGTTATTTATGGAGTCAATAAAGGGTTGCAGCACATCGCGGTGCTCTTCGTTGGCAAGAATACGTGTCATTGCCTCATCCAGCTTTAAACCTTGGCGATACAGTATCTTATACGCTTTATTAATCGCCGAAATTTGCGCCTTATCAAAACCTCTGCGCTCCAGGCCAACTTTATTAATGGTACGCGGTATCGCCGGATGCCCTGCGGCCATCACATAGGCGGGCAAATCTTGATTGAGATAGGCACCGGCGCCCAGAAAGGCGTGGGAGCCAATTTTAACGAACTGATGTATCAATGTGTAGCCAGAGAGAAACACCCAGTCGCCGAGGTGAATATGACCAGATATGGAAGCATTATTCACAAGAATATTGTGATTACCGACCACGCAATCGTGGCCAACATGAACATAGGCCATAAATAGATTATCAGAGCCAATGCGGGTTTCAGCGTTATCTTGAACCGTGCCTCGATGAACGGTGACACCTTCGCGAAAAGTATTATTGTCACCGACGATAAGGTGAGTTTCTTCACCTTGAAACTTCAGATCAGGTGTATCTTCACCAAGGGTTGAAAACTGGAAAATCTTGTTGTTTTTTCCAATCACCGTTGGGCCTTTCAGCACCACATGGGAATGAATAACACAGTTGTCACCGACCTCAACACCGGCACCAATCTGCGTCCACGGACCTATCTCGACATTTTCACCGATTTTTGCACCTGGATCTATAATGGCTGCGGGGTGTATCTTTGTCATAGGGTCCATTCACGGCATAGGGGTTTAAGTAGAATATTCAGATCAAGCCTTATCACTTCGCGTTGTCACCTTGCAGCGCACAGAGAATTGTTGCTCGACAAACCAATTGCCCATCGACATTAGCACTGCACTTAAAGCGCCATATATTGCGCTTATTGGAATCAATTTCAGCTTCAAGCATTAAGCGATCACCCGGCACAACAGGACGTTTAAAGCGAACGTCATCTGCACCGGCAAATAAATATAGTGAATTATCACCCTCCTGTTTGTTAACTGAGGCAAAACCGAGCAGGCCAGCTGCTTGAGCCATGGCTTCAATAATCATCACCCCAGGGAATATTTGTCTCTCTGGAAAATGCCCATTAAAGACTTCTTCGTTGGCACTGATATTTTTGTAGGCGAGGATACGCTGACCTAGCTCTATATCTACTACGCGGTCAACCAATAAAAATGGGTAACGGTGAGGTAGTAATTTCTTGATTTCATCAATATCCATGAAGTTCCTTAACTAAAAAACGGGGGTTATGCTTGGCTGTCTTTCTCAAGTTGTTTCAGACGCCGTGCCATATCATCAAGCTGGCCAAAACGCACGGCGTTCTTGCGCCACTGACGCGTTTCATCCATCAACAGGCCCGAAGAATAGGAGCCCGCTTTAGCAATCGATTTAGAAATCGTACAACGCGCCAAAGCCACCACGCCATCACCCACAGTAATATGGCCAACAGCCCCGGCCTGTCCAGCAAAAACACAATTTTTGCCAATCGTTGTACTGCCAGCAATACCCGCGTAAGCAGCCATTGCTGTATTCTCGCCAATGCGTACATTGTGAGCGATCTGTACGTGGTTATCGAGAATGACGCCGTCTTCGATCACCGTGTTACCCAAAGCGCCGCGATCAATCGTCGTGCAGGCACCAATTTCAACATTATCGCCAATTTCAACGCCGCCAAGTTGGTGAATCTTCACCCACTTACCACCGTCATTGGCAAAACCAAAACCATCTGCCCCAATCACTGTGCTGGCGTGTATTACTGTATTACAGCCAATACTGACGCCGTGATACACACTCACATTACTGAATAATCGAGATTCACTGCCAACCTGACTATCATCACCAATCGAGACCCCCGGGCCAATACTTGCGCCAGCACCAATTCTCACCCGCTCACCAATACTGACGTGGGGACCAATGTAAACATCCTCGGCCAGCACGGCAGAGTCGGCGACTACGGCTGTGGGGTGAACACCACTGTGCGGCGCCCGTGTGCTGTTATCAAACCAGGCGCTGATACGAGCATAAGCGACATAAGGATTGTCAGTAACGAGGGCGTTGCCAACGAACGTTTCGGCAAAACGCGGCTCAAGCAACACTGCACTTGCCTGGGTCTTGCCCAAAAATGACTCATAAGCTTTACTAGCGAGAAAGCTCAGGTCTCCTTGTCCAGCATGCTCAAGGGTATTTAAACGCTGTATGCAACAGTTCGGATCACCTCTTAACTCAGCGCCAAGGTAATCTGCTATTTCTTGCAGACTGAAAATTGAACTCATCAAAAATCTTCTTAATGCGTTTTCTTGTTCATGCGATCAACCAGCTTGCCGGTCAAATCTTTATCAGGCGTTGCAGAAATAACAGCTTCTCGTTGCAGCAACAGAGTGACCTTGCCTTCTTCAACCAACTCTTTGATAGCCTCAAGCGCTTTCGGTTGTAGCTCCTGCATGATGCGGTTTTGTAGTTCTTTAATTTCAGCCTGTAGTTTGCGTGAGACTAACTCCATATCAGCGCGCAAATACTCCATCTTTTTCTTGTATTCGCCAGCCTGCTCCTGAGACAGAGTCATGGCTTTACCTTCGACTTCCTTTTGTAGAGCCTTCATGTCAGCGCCAATATTGTCGTATTTGGCCTGCAGGGAGGCAAACGCAGGGGCGCTTTGCATTTCTTCCTGACGCTCCTTGGCGATCTCTGTACTAAAAATAGCACGGGCAACATCAATAACCG
>JBFHDT010000081.1:0-7944 GCA_041584575.1 Porticoccaceae bacterium | reverse complement strand
GTGAGTACTTCATCTCTGAGGGCAAGGGTTTGGCCATTCGCAACACATCGCGTGTTGCGCCACAGGACTACATCGGCATTCTCGGCATGCCGGGCATTACGGCCTATGTCGGCACCAAAGTTCTCGGTGAGGCGAAGGCGGGCGAAACCGTTTATGTCTCCGGCGCGGGTGGCGCAGTGGGTTCACTGGTTTGCCAAATAGCCAAAGCCCTGGGTTGCACGGTCGTTGGTAGCGCCGGGTCCGATGAAAAAGTCGACTGGTTGTTAAACACCGCCAAAATTGATGCCGCGTTTAATTACAAAAAGACCGACGATTTCGCCGGGAAACTCGCCGAACACTGCCCCAAGGGGATCCACCTGTTTTTTGACAATGTCGGCGGATCACAACTCGACGGCGCGCTATTAAACATGCGTAAGAATGGTCGAGCGATCCTCTGTGGCACCATCGAAGATTACAACGAGGCGCCAGAAAAACGCCACGGCATCACTAATATGTTTAAAGTCGTCACCCTCGGCCTCACCGTTAAGGGCTTTGTGGTACTCGATTATATGGCCGAGTACCACCAGGTTTTTATGGACGATATGGCCCAGTGGCGCAGTGAGGGAAAAATCATCTGGCAAGAGACCATCTTTGAAGGGATAGAGCAGGCACCTGAGGCTTTTCTCGGGCTCTTCAGCGGTGCCAATTTAGGCAAAATGCTAGTTAAGCTGGCCGATAACTAAAACCCTGCACCAATCGCTCTATATTATCGGCAACACAAAATACAGGATCTGAGTTTTTATGGGTAAGCGCAATCTCAGCAGTCGAGTAAATGACTCACACTACGCTCCGCGCTATTGGCTTTCCTGGCTCGTTGTCGGGCTTTCCTGGCTTTTGTCAAAGATACCCGGAACCCTGCAACGCAGCTTGTCGAGAGGACTGGCACGCCTGCTCATCAAGGTTCGCTCCTCACGCATTAAAACCATTCGTCGCAATATTGAACTGTGTTTTCCCGACTTGCCCTCCCAGCAACAGCTTGAACTGGTCGAAAAAAACATCGCCTCCACTGTTTTATTGCTGTTTGATTTACTGGAGTTGATCTGGGGCTCGCCAACGACTATTAAAGAACGCGGCGAGCTGCACGGAGAAGAGCATCTACAAAAGGCCATCGACAGCGGCAAGCCTTTAATTATCCTCGCCGGGCACTTCAATGGCTTTATTCTAGGCTTTGCCCGACTGGCCCAACTACTGCCCTACAACGTGGTTTACCGACGCATGGACAACCCGGTGCTCGAAGCCCAGCTTTATCAACGCGCCACACGCAAGCACGCTATTACCCCCATTCACCGTAAAGAGATCACGCATATGCTCACTCAGTTGAAAGATAACGGAGTGGTGGTGATTGTTCCGGACCAGGATTTCGGCAAAAAACGCAGTATTTTTATTCCCTTCTTTGGCATCCAGACAGCCACCATTACGGCGATCCCCCAATACGCGGCAATAGCCGGTGCCAACGTGCTGACACTGAACAACTACCGCAAAGAAGGCGGTCGTTACAGCGTTGAAATCGAACCTGTCCTGGAAAATTTCCCCTCGGGGGATGACGTAGCCGACACGCAGCGCTGGAGTGACTGGCTGGAAGAAAGTGTTCGCCAGCAGCCGGAGGATTATTTTTGGCTACACAAACGTTTCAAGACTCGGCCCGAGGGCGAAAAGAGAATTTATTAAGTCTGCCTATTTTTTGCTCACTCTAAAAAACCAAACGCTAACCTATTTACGACCGCCACTGTAGGTAAAACTGCCGAGCGGTGCGGCCGCTTTTTGAGGCTCGGGTCATGGCAAACTGTTTCGCCGACAGGTGTAGAGCCTCTCTGTCACCATCAAACCCGGCAAACAAGCTATCGACTATAGCCAGGTATTGCGCTGTGTTGTTAGGGTAAAACGACAACCACAGACCAAAGCGATCGGCCAGTGACAACTTCTCCTCCACCGTATCGCCGTAATGCAGCTCGCCATTGATCAAATCAACGCCACTGTTATCGCTTTTGAGCTCGGTGATGATGTGGCGACGATTCGAGGTAGCACAGACCAATACATTTTCAGGCGGTAGCTCAATCGAGCCCTCCAGCACGCTTTTCAAATGTTTGTAGGCTGTATCGCCCTCATCGAAAGACAGGTCATCGCAAAAAATAATAAAGCGCTGGGGCGTATCGTAGAGCTCATCCACTACTTCGCAGAGATTGGCCAGGTCGTCTTTATCGATTTCAATCACCCGCAAACCCTGGGCGCCGTAGTGGTTGAGGGCCGCTTTAATCAACGATGATTTACCGGTGCCGCGACTGCCCCATAACAACATGTTATTGGCCGTCTCACCGCGCAAAAAGCTTTCAACATTGCCTTTAAAAGCGGCACATTGGCGTTCGATACCGAGCAGATCATCAAAACTCACGCTGTCGAGTCGCTTCACGGCGCGCAACCGACCACTGGCGGGACGCCAGATGGCAGCCTGTGTCGAATTCCAGTCGATACTCATGATGTTTGCCTGTCGTAAGCCGCTCGATACTGGTGAATAAAAACTAGACGGCCCGCCAACAGAGAGAGCAATAAACAGCCCAGGCCCAGGCCCGTGGCGTTAGCCAGCATGTCACCCAACTCAGCAGAGCGGTAACTGGTGAGAGATTGCAAACCTTCCATCAACAAACCGTAAGCGAGCAAGCTGCCGTGCAATGTCCAGTTCAACAAGGCACCAGGAAAAGCCAGCCAGGCACAGATATAGAGAAGAGCATAAGTACTAAAATGGATGATTTTGTCGGCACCCCAAAACCACGGCTGATCATCTGGGCCAGGTGCCTGCAAGCAACCCCAGGCGACCAAAATTAACAATACTACCAACCCTGCGCGCGCTACTTTATAAAGCGGCTTTTCAAATATGTGCTCCACTTGCTATTCTCTGCCTCAAGAAGGGTGTAGAGGATAGTATACAACGGCCCACAACATGGCGGACACATGAGGGCAGACGAAGACTGCTCGCCGATAACTGTCAATATATTGCCATACTTGCCAAAAAGATCGGCTCTTGTTAGCCTTGGCCCCCGTTTAGCTGACCGATCAGTCATCTAAAAGTAATGCACCTATAATTTTCATTTAAATTATTACACTAAAAACTAGAGAATAGAGAGGTTGTTATGGATCAAGGTTTGGGATACTGGCTAACGAAACGCGAAATGATTTCGGGCCAACGCCTGGCTGTAGTCGATCGCCATAAGCGCTTTACTTACAAAGAACTCAACCGCCGCTGCAACCGATTAGCCAATGCGCTGCGCGACAGCGGTGTACGCCCCGGCGACCGCGTTTGCTCACTGCTGCAAAATGGCCACGAGCAACTGGAGCTGGTTTTCGCCGTTGCCAAGCTCGGCGCCATCTACCTGCCCATCAACTTCCGCCTCACCGTGCCTGAAATTGAATACATTGTCCAAGACTCGGGTTCGAGCACTTTTTTCTATCATGACGAGTTTGCCCATTTGGCTGAGGGTCTTGAAAAAGTTGTTCGCTTCAACAAAACTGTCTACTGTGGCCGCAGCAACAGCTGTGATGATGAAGCCGAGTACGAAGCCTTTCTCGATGCCGCTTCGGACGAGGAAATCAACGCCAGCGTCGATGCCGACGATGTCGCCCTGCTGATGTACACCTCCGGTACCACCGGCCGCCCTAAAGGTGCGATGCTGACCCATGCCAACCACATGGCCAATGTTCACCACACCACGCAGCGACTACCGATTCATGCCGACACTGTTGCCCTTGGCGTAGCACCCATGTTCCACATTGGCGGTACTAGCGTCACGGTATTACCCACCCTCTACCAGGGCGGGTGCGTAGTAACACTGCCCGCATTCGATGCTGTTCAAGTTCTCGAGTTAACCGAAAAAGAAAAGCTCACCAGCCTCTTCTGCGTGCCTTCTATGTGGCAGATGATTGTCGAGGAGTTAGAGAGAAAAGAATACGATTTAAGCTCGGTTGAATTCTTGATGACCGGCGCCGCCCCAACACCCTTGAATATTCTGAAATTCTTCCAGGATCGCAACCTGTCAATTTATGAAGGTTTCGGCATGACCGAAATGGCACCTTTGGTAGCCATTCTCGACAAATGGGATTGCGAACGTAAGAATGGCTCCGTTGGCTACCCAGCCTTTCATGTCGACATCCGCATTATCGACGATAACGGACAGACCTTACCCCAAACCCATGTCGGCGAAATTGTCTGCCGCGGCCCCAATATGCTCAAAGGTTACTGGAATAAGCCCGAGGCTACCTCAGAAGCTCTAAAAGGCGGTTGGTATCACAGTGGTGATCTGGGCTATCTTGACGAAGAAGGCTATCTCTACGTTGTCGACCGTAAGAAAGACATGATTATCAGCGGCGGCGAAAACGTCTACCCGGCGGAACTAGAGCAAGCCATTTACCTGCATGAAGCTGTCGCCGAAGTTGCCGTTATTGGCATACCCCACGAAAAATGGCAAGAAGTCCCCGCCGCCTGCATCGTTTTGAAAAAAGGTGCCAGCATGACAGAAGACGAACTTATCGCCTTCTGTAACGAGCGACTCGCCCGCTTTAAAGTGCCGAAGACCGCCCACTTTATTGACGAGCTACCCAAATCAGGGGCGGGCAAGATACTGAAAACCGAACTGCGTAAAATGTTTGGTGGCATTACCGTCGCCGCCAAGTAAAGCCTTAGCGAGCAAGGCCGCATAAAAAACCGTATTTGCGCTTTTTTATGCGGTGACTGCTATACACAGCCCTAATTTTTACGGCATATTGTTTAAATATGCCGTTACCACGCTGACTTAAAACGGATTAGGATTAGACAGAATCAGCAAGCCACGCCCATAAATAAGAGCGTCAGTAAGCGCAGGGCTTATTACCGAAAGATATTAACTCACTAGCACGGCTGCAACCGACTGAGCCAAATAATCAATATTCGCCTGACTAATGCCCGCAATATTGACGCGGCTCGAGCCGACCATATAAATGCTGAACTGCTCACGTAATTGATCAACCTGCGCAACACTGAGTCCGAGAAATGAAAACATACCGCGTTGTTTAGCGATAAAGGAAAAATCTCTATCAACACCCTGACCGCTGAGCTTATCAACAAAGAGTACGCGTAATTGATTGATACGGTCGCGCATAGCGGCCAACTCGGCTTCCCAGTTTTGGCGCAGCGCCTGATCAGCTAAAATTTCGCCAACAATGGCGCCGCCATGGGAAGGCGGCATAGAATAATTACCGCGCACCACATTATTAATATGGGTCAGCAAGGCATCGGATTGAGCTGCCTTGTCCCCGACTACCGACAGACTACCCACACGCTCACGATAAAGGCCAAAGTTTTTTGAGCACGAGCTAGCTACCAGCAATTCGGGCAAGCGCTCGGCCATATACCGAATGCCGTAAGCGTCTTCATCAAGACCGCGACCAAAACCTTGATAGGCCAAATCAATAAAAGGTAAAAACCCATTTTTTTCCGCCAAAACGGTCAGCTCTTGCCACTGCGCTTCGCTGAGGTCGGCGCCGCAAGGATTGTGACAACAGCCATGTAACAAGACGATATCACCGCGGCCCACATTCGCCAGAGCAGACATCATTTCATCAAATTTAATTCCATCAGCACCCGCCTCATAGTAAGGGTATTCGGCGAGTTTCAAACCGGCATTGCCCAGCAGGGGCAGGTGATTTGCCCAGGTGGGGTCGCTAACCCAAATCGTGGCGTCAACAGAACAACGTTTGAGAAATTCAGCACCAACGCGCAGCGCACCACAACCACCGGGGGTCAGCACAGTGCGCACTCGATCCGACCGTAGCGCCGAATGCTGAGCACCGAAAATTAGCTCGCGGATCCCACTATTAAATTCTGCAGGGCCAGCGGGGCCAATATAGGCTTTGCTCGTTTCTTTCTCAAAACAGTTAAGCTCCGCCGTTTTAACAGCCGCCATTATCGGTGTCAGACCTGACTCATCTTTATAAACGCCAACGCCAAGATCGACTTTATTGGGATTTTGGTCTTTATTTGCCAAAGCAATCAAACCAAGAATGGGATCGGGAGCAAGTGCGTTGAGCGTTGAGAACATAGCGGCCTCAGAAAATATTCATGAATAAAGAAGTGGCTAGCGGAGGCTAAGCCGAGTCACGCTATTGTAGCGAGAAAGTGACTTGACTGAGAAGGCTTTACTCACTATAGCCCTATAAAATAAGCCATCAGGCAGTTTTTAGCTATTTAGCGCATTTAAGCGTTCCACCGTACCCACGTCACACCACTCGCCCCGGTAAAGCTCGCCACTGATATGGCCTCCCCGAAAAGCAGGGGCAAGCACATCTCGCAGAGGAAAAGCTTCGCCGCGGCGCGAAGCGGCGAACAACTGTGGGTCCATGACACTAATGCCGCTAAAGGTGTAGGCCTGCCGACCCTCCCACTGCTCAAGCGGCACCGGCCCCGCTAAAATGCCGTTTAATACCTCCCTCTCACCATCGCTGGGTTGATGGGTAAAACAGTAATCGCCAGACGGGTTATGTTCGGGGTTAGGCACCAGCACCAAGTGGGCAAGATGATGTGACTCAGGCGACCTCTGTAACAGCTGCCCGAAAGAATAATTCGTCCATACGTCACCATTAACCAACAGAAAGGGCTCGTTGCCGAGCAGGGCTAACGCCTGACAAATTCCACCACCGGTCTCCAGTGGTTCCGCTTCTCGCGACCAGGCGATATCGAGCCCATATTGACTGCCATCGCGCAAATAAGCTTCGAGTTTTTCACCCAGCCAGGCGGTGTTAATCACCACCTCTTTTATGCCTGCCCGAGCCAGGGCTTCGAGATGATAGACGATCAATGGCTTACCGCGAACCTCGAGTAAAGGCTTCGGGGTATGCTCGGTCAGGGGACGCAGACGTTTACCAAAGCCCGCCGCCAATATCATCGCTTTCATACCGACTCACCGGCTGACTGCCAGGGCTGATACCAGCTCTGGTCGATAATTTGCGGCTCTAGGCATTCGACAAACCAGCGGTAAAACTTTGTAGTTTCAGGATATTTTCTTGCAACTTCAAGGATATAGCGCAACACCAATGGCAGGTCATCTAAATAACGGGCTTTACCATCGCGCAACGACAACCGGGCAAAAACACCCAAAACCTTTAAATGCCGTTGCAAGCCCATCAAGTCAAACCAGCGCAGAAAAGTCTCACTATCGGGCAGGGTGACAGCCTCTCCTTGCACCTCTGCCTGGGCGAGCAATTTACGGCGAAACCCCTCGACTCGTTGTTCAACTACAGACTGAGGCCAGCGGATATAACAATCGCGCAACAATGACACCAGGTCATAGCTCAGCGGGCCGAACACGGCATCCTGAAAGTCGATAACGCCAACACCACCCTCGTCCAGCACCAATAAATTGCGCGAGTGAAAATCCCGATGCACCACCACCTGTGGCTGTTGAGCAGCGCTATTGAGTAACACGGTAAATACATCATCGAGCAAATTGCGCGCCTGGGCATCAAGCTTTACATCGAGTAGAGCACTGACGAACCACTCGGAGAAAAGCTCAAGTTCGCGACGCAGCAACGTGGCATCGTAGCTAGGAAATAGCGTGCTATCGGCCGGCAGTTTTTGTATTTGCAGCAGCGTCGCCTCGGCGCTGTCATAGAGCCGGCCCTGACTTTCATTGTTAAGCACATCGAGGTACAACGTCGTACCCAAGTCTTCCTGCAGCAGAAAACCTTGCTCGTAATTCACAGCCAAAATCCTTGGCACGTGCACACCGCCCTTGGCCATGGCAATGGCAATATTCACAAAAGCAGGGTTGTTTTCGTGCTCGGGCGGCGCTAGTGCGGCAATAAAGGGCGGCAGGGTATTGCTTCTAAAATAGGATCGAAAACCGGCATCACCGGTTACCGGCGCCAACTGCAACCCGGCAG
>JBFHDT010000080.1:0-7980 GCA_041584575.1 Porticoccaceae bacterium | reverse complement strand
TGGTTCCTCGTCAATCGCCGCTGCATATTGTGGGGCAGCGGTGATTGACTATAGCTTAGCGCCCTGCGCGCTTGTGAGCCTTGTTAATAAAAGTGCGCAAGTGATCGCCCATGGCATCGATGTCTGTTTCAAATTTTAGCAACACATTGAGGGTCTGCTTGACCATAGTGGGTTCGAGCTGTTCACTGTGAAGCAAGAGCAGGGTTTTAGCCCAGTCGATGGTTTCAGAAATCGATGGCACCTTCTTGAGATCAAGCTCCCTCACCTGTTGTACGAAACTGACCACTTCTTTGCGTAGGGTGTCGGAGAGCTCGGGCACGCGACTGCTCAAGATGCGACTTTCCAACTTTTCGTCGGGGTAGGGTACATACAGATGTAGGCAGCGGCGCTTGAGGGCGTCACTCATTTCCCGGCTATTGTTACTGGTGAGAAAAACCAGAGGCTTGATTTTCGCCTTGATAGTGCCGAGCTCGGGAATGGATACCTGAAATTCAGACAGTACTTCGAGCAGGAAGGCTTCAAATTCCGGGTCAGATTTGTCGACCTCGTCAATGAGTAAAACGCAGCCGAGCTCTTCGTGCAGCGCTTTATAAAGTGGGCGAGGCTCGAGAAAGGTTTCAGAGAAAAACAGATCGTCGTGGCTGTGGATACGTTCCATTGATTGCTCGAGGCCAGTGGCCCCTTCTAATAGTTCGCTGAGCTTGTCTTTTAACAACTGGGTATAAAGTAGTTGTTTGGCATATTTCCACTCGTACAGTGCCTTAGACTCATCCAGTCCCTCGTAGCACTGCAGGCGCACTAAGGGCACGTCAAGAATTTGTGCCGTGGTTTTGGCCAGTTCAGTCTTGCCGACCCCGGCGGGACCCTCAACCATCACCGGTTTTTGTAGGTTATGGGCGATGTAAACGCAGGTGGCAATTTGCTCGCTACAAATATACTGGGCGGCTTCAAAGCTCTGCTGTATATCGTCAACTGAGGTGAATTTATCTTTGTAGAGTTCTTTCATACGGGTTTTGTACCTGTAATTTAAAGCGGCTGTTTAAGGTGCTCTGTCGCTTGATCTTGTTTTCGTTGTTCGTCGAAAAAGCGATTGGTCAAGGAGGCTGTGCGTGCGGCTGTGGCCTGCTTTCCTATATTGCTGATTATTCGAATATCACTGGCAAGTTCGCTGAGACCGGGATACGTATCATGCCATTCAAGCAGCGTTGCCTGTGCTTGATCGACCAATGATCGAAAGCCATTAATAATTAGGGTCAGGTTTGGTGTGTCCTCGTGCTGATCAAGTTTTCTGGCGGCGATTATACCTAATTCTTTGGCTGATTCTGTCAGGCTGAGTAGCTCCCCCATTTTATGGCGCTCAAAGGGCTTGCTGCCAGCTGAACTGGTGCGTGCTAAGTAATCGAGCTGAGCTTGCATCGCGCCGGCAATGGGCGCGAGCATGAGGCTGTCTTCGAGAGTGCGCATCGGCAGTGAGATCTCCTCGAAGGCGTGTCCGGGTGTGCCAAGTAGTGAGGAAGAGGGAATCTGGCAGTCGTGAAAGACAATATTGCAGTGGCTGCAGGGCTGCAGGCTCTTAACGGGCTGTGCGGGCATGCGCAGCAAACCTGAAGTATTGGCAGGCACAAGGAAGGCCGAAAAGTGTTTGCGGTCCTGTGTTTGCTCGGTAATGGCGAGCACAATGAAGCTGTCGGCATAGGGGCCGTGACTGACAAAGGCTTTTGCACCATTGAGAATGTAAGTATCGTTCTTTCTGACAGCGGTGCAGTTCAAGTGTTTCGGGTGAGCGCCAACATTGGGTTCGGAGATGGCGAGGGCGCAAAGTGAGTCACCGTTGAGAATAGCCTGTACGTAAGCAAGATCCTGGCAGCCTAGAGTGCAAAGAAAGTGAGACTTAAGAAGCTGGCCTATCCAGGTCATCGTCAGCCCTAATGGCAGGTGGTGGCGAGTCATTACACCGCCTGTAATTGCAATATCTTCGTAAGGAAGATGGGTTTTGGGTGTGTCAGCAGTGTAAATACGCGGCATAAAACGGCGGAGAAATCCGTGGGTGGCGAGGCTCTGCCATGATTTGCTTGGGAAGTGCGTGTCTGTAGTAGGGTTGTTCGTTGCTGTGCGGTGTAGCTCTGCAATGATGTCGCTGGCAGTTAAAACATGGAGGGCGAAGGCTTCTGGTTCTGTCACGTAAGGATGTGTAGTTTGATGGGGCATGTCTAAGCCTTGTAAATAGGATGGTAGCTATGTTGAAAGTAAAAATTACAGAGGGTTTATATAAGGGCGTATGATTTTTTTAGCAAAGTAGTAGTATATCCTGTAATTATACGTTTAATCACAAGGGGTTATGAATTAGTGCAGGTTGATGCGAGAGCGTATAACGTATGTTTGTGGTAGAAAAGTGACAGAATGAGTCTGATTGTTTGTCACTTTCTGCACTATGGTTGTCATTTTTGACTCTGCGATTGGGGTTCTTGGCTGTGTATATTAGCTCCAAGACGTTAGAAAAGGCGTGGTGCAGGCTGAAGTTAGTTGGCCAGTACGACAAAGTGGTTTTATACAATAAAGACAGGGGTACATAAATTATGGCAAAAGCAAATACACAAAGCGTTGCTCTAGATGACGTTGCTGACAGCAAGTTAGCGGGGCATTTTAAGCGCAATCGTTTCGTCTATACGTTCGGGGCATTAATATTAGCATTGGGTGGAGCTCTGCGTATCTATCTCGATACTATGGGTTTTACCGTTGGTACTGACTACTATTCTGATGAGTTTCAGACCTATTGGATGCCGATTCTTTATGGTGAATTGATCCTTTTAGGTAGCTTCACTGTTGTTCTTTCTGTTTACCTTTGGATGACAAGGGAAACCGATGCAAGCAGTATTAGTAAAGAGTTGGAGCTACAACGCTATTGGAAAATGCTGTCTATTTTTTCGGTGATGGCTGTCTGGGGCGGGGCTATTGCCTCCAACGCTATTGAGTCTGATGCGGCATGGCATCAGGTGACTATTCGCGACACTGACTTTACGCCAACACACATTATTATCTTCTACTTTGCGCTACCAGCGCTGACTGCGATGTTGATTCCTGCGTTTATTTGGACTCACACACGCATTCCTGCCTATATGAATAAAATATCAATTCCATTTTTGGCAGTAGTCTGCGGTATTTTAATGATCATGCCTAACTATGGCTTTAACGAGTGGGGCCATACATTCTTTTACGCTGAAGAGCTGTTTGCCGCACCGATTCACTGGGGCTTTGTACTCTTGGGCTGGTCTTTGTTCTTCCTAATTCCACTGGCTTTCCAGTTGATTAGTAATATGACTCGTCTAATTGCTGAGACCACTGCTGAAGACTATAGTCCGTCTGCATAGTCGCTTGTAGAGTTTCTGCGACATCTATTATCCCCACAAGCCTAGGGTTTGTGGGGATAATTTTTCTCCAGAATAAATTTATGATTATATTGGTTAAAACATTCTTTGTAGGAAGAGGGGTAAGGTTATGAGTGAAGCGCTAGCCAACGAGATTACTGAGACGGAGAGTAAGGGAAGGCTTCTTGATATGAAGTCTCTCAGTAATCCCAAGGCGATGAAGCTGTATCGTCGTTTTGACGGTATTATTATTCTCGTTCTTTTTATGTTTATTGTTCTTGGTATTCAAATTCATTTTACCTTGACAGCAGGGGACTGGGATTACTGGATTGATTGGCGTGATCGTCGCTGGTGGCCATTGGTGGCACCTTTTTCATTGCTCATGTTTATCGGCCCCTTTGCCTACGGCTTTTGGGCGAGAGTACGTCTTCCGATTGCTGGTACGGTGATTACCCTCTTGTTGTGCGTGGTGTCTTGGTTGAGTCGATACCTTAATTTTTATGAGTTTACTCATTTTCCCATGTCCTTTGTTTTCCCGTCGACGTATATCGGGCTGGGGATTTTGCTGGACTGTACGTTGTTGATTACTCGCAGCTTGTTGGTGTCCGCGATAACAGGTGGGGCTTTGTTTGGCGCACTGGTGTGGCCATTAAACTGGTCCTTCATGGCAGCCTCTAAAGTGCCCGTTGAACTTAACGGTATGTTGCTTTCGGTAGCTGATTTGATGGGCTATCAATACATAAGGACTACAACCCCGGAGTATTTGCGTATTATTGAAGAGTCAACTTTGCGGACCTTTGGTGGATCAGTTACACCTCTTACAGCCGTTTTTTCCGGATTGTGCGGGATACTCGTTTACGCTCTTTTTCTGTGGATTGGTGCACGCGTGAATCAATTAGATATTTTCAGTAAGCGAATTGTTTAGACTGGCGTCGGAGTTGAGAACTAGATGAAAACATTAAAAATGAAGAAAGTGGGAGTCAGTAGCTTACTGGCAGGTCTGATGTTGGTTCTTTTGGCGGGTGACGTACTTGCGCACGGTGAGCGGGCTCAATTGGCCAGTATGCGAATGCGTACTGTCCACTGGTTTGACACCAAAGTAGAGCCTTTAAACGTGAAAGTCGGAGATATTGTTACTGTTACGGGCAAGTTGGTAACCTCAGAGTGGTGGCCCAAGCAGCTAGCTAGTATTGAGGATACTGTGTATCTCAATATTGGCGTACCGGGACCCACCTTCCTGCGTCTGCATTCAGAGGTTAATGGTGTACCAATGGTACGCTCTACAGCATTTCCTTTGGGTAAGGTCTATGAGTACAAGACTGTGCTCAGGGCGCGTGTTGCTGGTCGATACCATGTTCATCCTATTTTAAATGTTAAGGATTCCGGGTCTTTGGTTGATAAGGGGACGTGGTTGGAAGTCGCAGAAAGCGATAGTACTGCGCCCTTTACCAATGAAGTAACCACCATGCTTGGGGATACTATTGACCTTGAAAATTATGCATTGGGTGATGTCTATGGCTGGCACCTTGTTTGGCTTGCAATAGGCCTTGCCTACATTCTTTATTGGCTGCTTCGCAAAGAGCTGTTTATTCCCCGCTTTATAAGGGTTAGGGCGTTCGGTCAGGACAAGGCAAATGAAATAATAACCAAGAAAGACTTTGTTGCTGGCGGCGTGTTTTTTACGCTAACCCTCGCGACGATACTTGGTGGTTATTTGTGGGCTGAGAACAAATACCCAATTACCATTCCTCTTCAGACAGGTAAGGTTGATGTGCTACCTATTGAAGTGCCCACAGGTGATCTTGAGGTGGTTGTCGATAGTGCTTCATATGCCCTGGCCGGTCGTAGCTTGACCATGCGGGCTAATGTCACTAATCATGGTGATAGTCCTATCCGTATCTCGGAGTTTTTAACAGCCAATATTCGCTTTTTAAACCCTAATGTGACTGAGAGTGAAATCTATCCCGGTGAAGAAATGGTTGCCAAAGATGGTCTGAGCGTGTCTATAGACGTTATTGCGCCTGGTCAATCTGTAGCGGTTGAGTTGGTAGCGTCGGATGCTTTGTGGGAGCAGTATCGAATGACGGGCATAATTAATGACCCTGACAGTCGTTTTGCGGGATTGCTTTTTTATTATGATGATAATGGTGAGCGGTTCTACCAGGAAGTTGGTGGGGCAATTCTTCCCGCGTTTTTCTAAGCCTGAAGTTAAGAAAATAATAATGAGGATTGTTTGATGTTCGCAAAGCAGGTTGCAGTGGTATTTAAGCCCGTATTTATGTGTTTGATCGGGCTTTGGGTGGCCTGTGGATCGTCCGCCGTGCTAGCGCATGGCGGTGTATCCGCGGAAGATGATGTCTGTATTATTAAAATTGATCGCTACAAAGCTCACTTCACGGGTTACTTGCCCAAGGAGAGGGCTACACAGGAGTTTTGTGAAGATATTCCTGTGGCGACTGAAAGTATCTTTGTTATCGACTTTATCAGTGATGAGCTGCGCGAAATGGAGCTGGATTTTCGCATTATTCGCGATGTAAATAATATCGGTGTCACGGCGACTCTGTTAGATTTGGGTGGTGAGCAGGCTATAGAAGATGCAACAATTTTCTATGCTGAACCGAAGTTGTACCAGAAAGGGATCATGAACATCCGTTATGACTTTACCCAGGACGGTGGCTATATCGGTATTGTTAATGCGCACCATCTTGAAACTGGCTTGAAATATACCTCAGTATTCCCCTTTTCTGTGGGGCAGTTTAGCTACAGTAAGTATGTCCAATACTTTTTAGCGCTTTTTGTTGCCTGTGGTGTGTTTATTTATGCTGGGGGTAAGGGGCGTTTCTATCATAAGTAGCCACTCCCTCGTTCAACTCCAGCCTGGTGGTTTGTTTTTATGACTCGTTTATACCGGGTTCTATTTCTAGTTTTACTTGCTGTTGTTTTTGCGGCGCTCCTTCCATGGCAGTGGTATCCTCGCGATTGGCGAGTTTGGTACTCTGATACCTTTGGTGCCAGCGGTTTTCTTGAGCAGTCAGCAACAATACCCGCTGCGGTTGGTGAGAATACGGAGGAGGCCTGCCCTCCCGATATTAGGGGTTGGCGTAAGCCGCAATCTATCGCTGGGGTTGATATTACAGCTTCGCCAAATTGCCTTGCCGATAACCCTCATGCTGTAGCTGCCTTCGTGAAGGGCACGAATAATGTCGGACATATGACCTTGATGGATGCGCGCTTATCGCCTGATGCGGTCGTTAAGGGTCGTGATCTTGATGGTGATGGTGATCCCGATGAAATCCACATTCGTCTTGAAGTCTTTGAGTTGAATGGCGGTTCCCCTGATTTAGACGTGCCAGTTACGCAGTATGCTATTGCTCCAGGTGTGACTCCTGGGCTTTGGGTGTTTGCTCCAAAATCAGCGGGTATGTCGACAGAAAATTTTGAGTCTCTGATCGCTCAGCCGGGTTTGCGTCTGCCTTCTCCGGCAATTCGAGTTGAGCAGGGCGATAAAGTTATCGTCACTCTGGAAAACACCCATTACATGCCGCACACCATTCACTTTCACGGTGATGATCATCCTATCCTAACGGCCGACGGTAAGGGTAATGATGGTGTTCCAGTGACCAGTGAAATGCCTGTGAAGCCGGGTAAGCAGCGTAGCTATGAGATGCAGCCGCGCCAGGCAGGCACAATGTTTTACCATTGCCATGTAGAAGTTCAGGCGCATGTGCTGATGGGTCTCAACGGTATGTTTATTATTGAAGAGAATCGACCTAATAACTGGGTGCAAACTTTCAATATTGGCGATGGCTTCGTGCGTCACAGCTCGGTTGCAGTCAAAGAAAAATACGACCGGGAATACGATCTTCACTATCTTGATCTCGATAAAGATCTGGGTGAGAAAGTTCAGCAAAGTAATGATCCGCGAATTGTTACGCAGTTGATTCATCGAGACTACGATATTAGTCAGGCTGATTTTGAGTATTACACGCTCAACGGGCGTTCCTTTCCCTACACGGCACGAGACTCGCTGATTGTTACGGCACCGGGTGAAACGGTGAAGCTACGTGTGGTCAATGGTGGTAGCGAAGGTGTCGCGATCCATACGCATGGGCATAAGGTCACAATTACCCACTATGATGGTGTCGAGCATCCTGAGCCTTCAAGAATTATTCGCGATGTGGTGTGGGTGGCTTCAGCACAGCGTGTTGACTTGGAGTTATCCACAGAAAACGATGGTTTGCATAGCTATGGCGAAGGTGTTTGGCTGATGCATGATCATCAGGAAAAGGGCGTTACTACCTCTGGTTTTGGTCCTGGTGGCAACGTAAGTGCCATCGTTTACGAACGTTATTTGCAAGATAACGGTTGGCCGATGACCTTTGGCATGGGTTGGAAAAACTTTTTGACGCCAGGCTTCTATCAGCGCCAGGAAGACGGTTCTGGTGTCACGCCGTTGTTGGCAGGGGTTGAGAAAGATGGTCCTTCAGTACTAAGGCTTGTCATTCTAGCGGCGCTGGCGGGACTGTTTGTCGGCCTTGTAGTCAGCTGGGCGATGAGGGTGCGATCACGTGTCTAGATTTGTACTGGGTGTTTTCTTGTTGTTGTGGTCATTACT